>DUUN01000161.1 GCA_012841535.1 Gallicola sp.
AAATACTTAAGAGAAAACAAAGAGATGTCTCAGTCAGAATTATCGAAAAAAGCAGGTGTAAACAGAGAGCAAATTTCTAGAATAGAAAGTGGTCAAGTCAATGTTACTGTAAAAACAATTTATAAACTTGCAGAAGCACTGAATGTCCCTATTTCATTTTTTTTTAAAAAGACTGAAGAATATAAATATAATGATGATATTCGTCCATTTGTTAAATGGGCTGGAGGTAAGACGCAACTTTTGGATAAAATAATAAGCTTATTACCAGAACAATATAACACTTATTACGAACCGTTTATTGGCGGCGGTGCATTGTTTTTTAAAATTCAACCAAAAAATGCTGTCATTAATGACTTCAATAATGAGCTCATGGATGCGTATCGTAGTTTTCAAAATGAAGAAGAATTTAAAAAAATGATAACAAAAATAATTTTTCATGAAGAAAATCATAACGAAGACTACTATTATAAAGTAAGAGAGCTGGATAGAAATAAAGATTATAAAGAATTGGAAACATTTAAAAAGTCGGCAAGACTCATATACTTGAACAAAGCATGTTTTAATGGACTTTATAGAGTTAACTCAAAAGGATACTTCAATGTTCCATCAGGAAAAAAAGAAAAAGTTAAAGCGTATGACGAAAAATTATTTAATGGGATTCATAACTTTTTAAAATATTCAAATGTTATTATTAAAAGTGGAGACTTTGAAAAATCTCTGCGTAATGCTAGTAAAGGTGATTTCGTTTATTTTGATCCTCCTTATGATGTGTTAGAAGATCAAAATAATTTTACTACATATACAAAGCAAGGATTTGGTAAAGAAGAGCAAAAAAGATTATCTAACGTGTACAAAGAATTGGATAAAAAAGGAGTAAAATTAATGCTAAGTAATCATAATACTCCGTATATAAACGAGCTTTATTCAGGCTTTAATATACATGTTATTAAAGCTAAAAGAATGATAAACTCTATTGGAAATAAAAGAGGTTATGTTGAAGAAGTTTTGATTACTAATTATTGATTATGAAAAATATTATAAAAAAGATAAGCAAAAATAAAATATACTTCGAGAACGAAAATTTTAAATTAATTATAGGTGACTCTTTTGAGTTATTAAAGCAATTTGAAGCTAAATCCATTGATGTTATATTTGCAGATCCTCCATATTTTTTATCAAATGGAGGTATAACTGTACGAAGTGGAAAGATGGTAAAAGTTGATAAAGCTGAATGGGATCAAAACATGCCTATTGAAAATAAACTTGATTATAACAGACAATGGATAAGACTATGCCGTGAAGTATTAAAAGATGATGGTACCATATGGATTAGTGGAACACTTCATAATATTTATTATGTTGGTGTTGCTTTAGAAATGGAAGGTTTTAGCATTATTAATAATGTTACGTGGCAGAAAACTAATCCTCCGCCAAATATTTCAACTAGAGCATTTACACATTCTACTGAAACTGTACTATGGGCAAGAAAAGTGCTGACCCCAAAAAAGAAGGGTAAGCATTATTTTAATTACTCTTTGATGAAAAGTATTAATGATGATAAACAAATGAAAGATGTTTGGTCTTTTTCAACAACTAAACCATCAGAAAAAAGGATGGGTAAACACCCAACTCAAAAACCACTGGTCTTATTAGAAAGAGTAATATTAGCTTCAACAAGAGACGGAGATGTAATTTTGGATCCTTTTTGTGGAAGTGGAACGACCGGGATTGCAGCATCTAAATATAATAGACGTTTTATTGGGATAGATAATGTTGAAGAATATTTGGAATTAACTAAAAAAAGATATAAAGCAATGGAGGAATAAGAAAATGAGAGATTTTAATAAGTGGTTAAAAACATTTAAATCTACGTTAGCTGATTGGACATACTACACAGATTTTGAAAAAATATATAAAAATGTTAACGATATTAAAATTGAGTTAAATATATTAAATTCATTAATTGGCTCTAAAAACATCGAAGAAGACTTTAAAGTGTTAGTAGAAAAATATCCAGAGGTTTTAAAAGTCATACCTATTTTATTGGCAAAAAGAGATGACACAATTGAAATTATAACTCAAGAGGGAGACATAATATTTGATTTTAAAGAACCTAATTTTTCTGCTATTGAATATTCAATTTTTATGAGAAACACAGGCCTTTTTGATTTGTTAGAAAATCATATCATTTCTGATTTAACAGATTATGTCAAAGGAGTTGAAGTAGGGCTTGATACTAATGCAAGAAAGAATAGAACAGGAAAATCAATGCAAAAACATGTTGAAGAACATCTTATTTCACTGGGATTTGAACACGGCAAGTCATTATTTTCAGAGATGAGTGCTATAGAAATTGAAAAGATATTTGGTGTTAAAGTATCTTCAATTCAAATAGAAAATAGAGCGAACAAAAGATTTGATTTTGTTGTTAGGACTCCAAATATGGTTTATGGAATAGAAACAAACTTCTATTCTAGCTCAGGATCCAAATTAAATGAAACGGCTAGAAGTTACAAGATGTTAGCTCAAGAAGCGGAAAACTTAAAAGGCTTTACATTTATTTGGATAACAGATGGAAAAGGATGGAATTATGCTAAGAATAATCTCCAAGAGACGTTTGATAGCCATAAACATGTTTATAATATTAATGATTTAAAAGAAGGAAAATTAAAAGAAGTATTAAAGTAACAAGTAAAAATCACTTTTTCTAACTATTATAAATTAGAAAGGGTGATTTTTATGTTATATTTAGGCGACTGCAATGAGGTTATGGAGAAAATCAGACCTAACTCTGTCGATTTGATTTTTGCTGATCCTCCGTATTTTTTATCAAATGATGGACTTAGCATTAATAGTGGTAAGATAGTTTCTGTAAATAAAGGGGATTGGGATAAAAGAGAAAATTATAGTGATATTTATCTTTTTACAAAAACTTGGATATCTAAATGTTATAAATTACTAAAGAGTAATGGGTCTATATGGATTAGTGGGACACATCACAATATTTTTGATGTTAAAAGAGCTCTTGATGAGGTTGGTTTCAAACTAATTAATATTGTAATATGGCATAAAAGTGATCCACCGCCGTTAATTTATAAAAATAAATTTAAGTTTTCACATGAAATTATCATTTGGGCTAAAAAAGATAGAAGACATTACTTTAACTATGACGAGATGTTTCAAGTTAATAATGAAGAAATGGGTGATGTATGGTTAATGCCAGCTGTACAACACTATGAAAAAACTTTTGGCTACCATCCGACTCAAAAACCTGAAAAGTTACTAGAAAGAATAATTTTAGCAACTAGCAAACCAAATGATATTGTTCTTGATCCTTTCTTAGGCAGCGGAACTACATGTGCTGTTGCAAAGAAGTTGGGAAGAAGATATATTGGTATTGAAAAACATCCTAAGTATTTTAAAATCGCATCAGACCGTATTAACTCAGCCTAAGATAATTATTGATAATAAAGCCAGTTAAATTTGGCTTTTTTTACATAAATCTTAAAAAATTCACAAAATATTATTGAAGCAATTGATATGACAATTGATAACAAAGCCAATTATAAACGGGCTTTTTTTATTATTTAACATATTGTATAAAACACCTGAATAAAGCCATAAAACGTGTTATAATGTTAGTAAATAAACATGATTGAAAAGGGGTTATAAGATGAGTTTAAAAGATGTT
>DUUN01000390.1 GCA_012841535.1 Gallicola sp.
ATAAGATATAGGAGCTAGATGTGAATAAAAACTCTTTAAGTGGTTGCATAGAAGTGTTGACTGTAAAAGATAAGGTTGAATTGGAGATTTTTAAGGGAATAGATGAACTTTATATAGACAGAGAAAATCTTTCTTGGATAAATTTACAAGGAGGAGATTTTCAAAAAAACATTGAGGTTTTAAATGAAAAATTAAATATCCATCCATTAATATTAGAGGATATTTTTGAAAAGACTCAAAGAACAAAAATTGAAAAATACGACGATTTAATTTTTATGGTCCTGCATTTACTTGAATTAGATGAAAAAAACGAAAATTTAATAGTATATGATGATCTGTATTTATTTATAAAGGATAAGCTAGTAATTACTATAGCCAGGGAGAATAATCAATTATTTTCTAAGTTAAATAAAAAACTTTTAACAGGCAATAAGGATAATCTTAATTCAGCAAATAAACTTTTATTTTCTATAATATATGAAATAGTAGATAATTATTATAATGTATTTGAGGAAATAGAAAACAAAATAGATGAATTAGACTTAGAACTTATAAAAAATAATGATTATGATATAATAGATGAGTTATATTTATTAAGAAGAAATATGATTTATATGATTAAATACATTACCCCTTTTAAAAATTTAGTTAAATATATGTATGATATTAGTGAAGAAAAAGAAGGGGGACAAACTAAATATTACTATAGGGATATTAATGACAGTATAGATGATGTTATTGAAAGTATTGAAGTATATAAGGAATTAGCATCTAATATGATAGATATAGTAAACAATATGGTTAGCGATAAAACCAACGACATTACAAAAATACTTACAATTTGGTCAACAATATTTTTACCTACAACGTTTTTATCCGGTGTATTTGGAATGAATTTTAGATATATGAAGGGATTGGAATGGGAATACGCCTATCCGATTTTCTGGTTGATTTCTTTAGTATTAATGGTTATAATGATTATTTACTTTAAAAAGAAAAAATGGTTTTAAAATGCTTGCTTTTATAATATAAAGAATATATAATACTGTGGGTGTAAATGGAGGGAAATATGGATAATAATTATGATATAGTAATTGTCGGAGCAGGGGCAAGTGGAGTTTTTGCTTCTTATGAATTTACAAAATTAGATATAGACGCAAAAATTTTAATGATAGATATGGGAAATCCTATAGATAAAAGAATATGCCCTATAAAGGCTGGTAAAGTTGATAAATGTATAAGTTGTGTTCCATGTAATATTATGAGTGGTTTTGGTGGAGCTGGAACTTTATCAGATGGAAAGTATAATATAACAAATAATTTTGGAGGGGATTTACACAATTTCGTAGGAGATGAAAAAGCCATAGAGTTAATGGAATATGTTGACTCGGTTTTATGTGAATTTGATGATGGAGATTCAAAATTATTTACAACAGCGTCAAGTAATTTAAAAACCCTAGCATTACAAAATAATTTACACTTATTAGATGCAAAAGTAAGACATTTTGGAACTGATAGAAATATAGAAATTTTAAAGAAAATATGTAAATATATAGAGCCTAAAGTAGATATGATTTGGAGAACAACTGTAGAAACTGTAAAAAGAACAGATACGGGTTTTACAATAACTACAAATAAGGGACAGGAATTTAATTGTAAGGATTTAATTCTTTCAGCAGGAAGATCCGGCTCAAAATGGATTTCAACAATTTGTGAACAAGAAAATATTAACCTACAAAGCAATAAGGTGGACATTGGAGTAAGGGTAGAAATACCAGCAGAGGTATTTAAACATATTACAGATCAAGTATATGAAAGTAAAATTGTCTACCAAACAGAAAAATACAATGATTTAGTAAGAACTTTTTGTATGAACCCATATGGAGAAGTAGTAGCTGAAAATACTAATGGAGTAATTACTGTTAATGGCCATGCCTATTCAGATCCTAAATTACAATCGGAAAATACGAATTTTGCACTACTTGTTTCCAATACCTTTACAGAACCGTTTAGAGACTCTAACGAATATGGAGAATCTATAGCTAGATTGTCAAATATGTTAGGTGGAGGAGTATTACTTCAAAGATTTGGAGATTTAATAAAGGGAAGAAGGTCAGATGAAAGAAGAATGAAAAAGTGTTTCACAAGACCTACTTTAAAAGCTATGCCAGGAGATTTATCATTAGTTATACCTAAAAGACAACTAGATGATATTATTGAAATGATCTATGCCTTAGATAAAATAGCTCCAGGAATGGCCAACGAAGACACCCTATTATATGGTGTTGAAGTTAAGTTTTATAATTCGAAAGTTGAAGTAAATGGAAATCTTGAAACAAGTGTTAAGGGTCTGTACTGTGTTGGAGATGGCTCAGGAGTAACTCATTCATTGTCTCAGGCGTCGGCAAGTGGAGTTCATATTGCAAGAATTTTAAATGGTAAGTATTAGAGAAGGCTTGTTTTAGGAGGAATTATGGCAAACAGTATATTTGTAAGAAGAGAAGAAGAGAAAGTACAAATAGAAGCATTAAAAAAATCCATAAGAATTTATTTTGAAGGTAATGTAGATTATAATCAAAGATTTAATTTTATAGATTACGATATTTCAGAAGATGAAGATATTAAAAAAATATTAGGAGCTTTTGATAATAGATATTCAGTGGATGATTTAAATAATCTTAGAAAAGATATAATGCTAACAGCGTTCAATAAGGAAAACAAATTGATTTTTGTATATGATGGATTAGGAAAATTTACAAAGGAAAGAAAAATAACCTTGGAAAATTATCCTAAGGATATAAAAGTAGGTTTTCCAATAGATTATTGGATAGAGAAAAGCGAAACAATCAATGATAGTTCTACTATAGCTTTGCCTACAGCCTTGAAAGATAGCTTAGTTGATATAATTAGTGCTAAAAATGGCTTTATGGTTATAAGAATAATGCACAAGGAATTTAACTGGCTAGAAGAAGGAGCTATGGAAAGACTAACAAAAATTATTGAAAATTCTAAAAAAGGTACATTTATATTATAATGAAATTAACATTAGTAGTTGCAACAGATAAAAATTTTGGAATTGGCCTTAATGGTGACATGCTATTTTATATAAGTGATGATTTAAAAAAATTCAAGGCTCTAACTATGAACAATATTGTAATTATGGGAAGAAGAACCTTTGAAGCATTGCCAAATTCCAAAGAGTTGCCTAATAGAACAAATATTGTTTTAACTAGAAACAAATTGGATTTAAAGGAAGGTATAGCAGTATCTTCAATAGATGAGTTAAAAAATAAATTAGAAGAAATAAATCCTAATAAAGAAAAAGAAGAGTTTTTAATTGGTGGAGGGAATTTAGTAAACACTCTATGGAATTATATTGACAAAGCAATAATTACAATTGCAGACAAGGAGTATAAGGAAGTAGATACCCATATACCAAATTTACTAGAAGATAAAAACTTTGAAATAGTATCAGAATCGGAAGAGTTTTTCGATAATAAAAATCAATTAAAATATAAATTTTATGAATTTAAAAGGAGGGTCTAACTTAAGTTAGGCTCTTTTAATTATTACAAAAAAGCTACAAAATCTTTTTAATAGAAATGCTATGCTATAATAGTTTTATTAAAAGAGGTGATAGAATGTATTGTCCAAATTGTGGGAAAAAAATACCTTCAAAATCAAAGTTTTGTCCAATGTGTGGATTTAATATAAAGGAATTTTTTGATTCAGCATTAAAAAATGATGAAGAAGTTGACTTAGAAGAAGAATCAAAAGTAGAAAATAATAGGAATAATTTAGAAGCTAGTGAACAAAAAGAGCCAGAAGAATTTAATAATAAAGAAAAAACAAATAGTAATAGACTAGAGGATTTATTTGTAAACAAAGAAGTCGTAGAAAACAACGAGGAAGACGTTGAAAATATAGATTATGAAGATAAAGATAGTACTAGAGTAGTTAGCGATTTATTTAAGGAAAGTAATTTAAAAGATACAAATTCGAAAGAAACAAATAATAATTCAAAAGAAAATAATATAGAGACTAATGTAGAAAAAAGAAATTTTAAAGATTATTTAAATATAGTAAAAAAATATACAAATAAAGTATTTTCTAAAATTAGGAAAAGTCAGGAATTGATTTATAAGAAAAGTGAAAAGTCAGTAAAACAAATGATTTTAGGTGAAAGTAAGTACTTGAATCTATTTATAATTTTAACAACTATAGCCTTAATAATACCTACTTTTTCAATAGTAAGAGTATTTCTTGCTGGAAAAACCGTTGGAAAATTCATTGGTTTTATAGTGATGATTTTAGGAACTATATTAAATTTATGCATTACAGCTGCAGGACCCCTGTTATCGCTAAAGGTGCTAACCTTTAATTATATACCTAATATAGACAAGGCAACGACAAAAACAATAACAATATATACAACAAGCTTAATAGCTTTACTAAAATTATTAGTTTATCTTCTAAGTAATATAGTTATAAGTATGCAAATTATATTATATGACCAATTTAGCTTTAGAATTATCTTAACAACGATTATAATATTATTAATAGAGGCTTATTTTATACAAGCTTTATTATGGGATAAATTTAAAAGGGATAAGTACGTGAAGGTATTTTCTACGATTTTTATATCTGTAACAGCGGCAGAATTACTTTCAGTATTAATATCTAAACCAATAATATTTATATTATTAGACATTATAAAATAGTGTGGGGGTATTATGATTTATACAGTAACTTTAAATCCATCAATGGATTTACTAGTAGAAGTAGATGGAATAGAACCAAATATTACAAATAGAATGACAAATGATTTAAGGGTGCCAGGTGGTAAGGCTATAAATGTAGCAAGGGTACTTAGAAGACTAGGTATGCCTTCAGTAGCTACTGGATTTATTGGAGGATATACTGGGGAATTTGTAAAAGACTGGTTGAAAATGGAAGATATAAACACCTCTTTCATAGAAATAGATGATGAAACGAGAATTAATATTAAACTTCTTAATCAAAATATTGTTATAAATGGAAGAGGTCCTAATGTATCTATAAACGAAGAAACTGAATTTTTATATTTTATGTCCAGAATCCAAGAAGGGGATACAGTAATAATGATGGGAACAATGCCGCCTTCTTTAGATGAGGATTTACAGGACAGGATTATTTCCATATGTAAGGCAAACAAGGCTGAATTTATAGTAGATGCAGAACCTAAACAGTTAAAGGAATTTATAAAAAGAGGTCCTTTATTAATTAAACCTAATTTATCTGATGTTGAAAAAATGTTTAATGTAAAGCTGGACTCTCAAGAATTAATAGTAGAGTATGGCTTTAAATTATTGGAACTAGGTGCAAAACATGCAATAATATCAGTTGGTGAAAAGGGAGCTTATTTATTTAGTGGCGGACATGCTTTTAAAGGAGAAGGTGTAAAAGGAGAAGAGGTAAGAAGTGAAGGTGTTAGAGATTCAATGATAGCAGGTTTTATTGCAACTTATATAAGAACCTCCAGCCTAGAAGAATCTTTTAAAGTAGCTATGGCTTCTGCAACAGCAACAGCTTTCTCAAAGGATTTAGCAAAAAGACAGCAAATAGAGGACGTTTTAGATAAAATTATTGTTCAAAAATTAATATAATATTTACTTTGTATAATAATATGTAGTATATTATACATATTGATAGTAAATAAATGGAAGGTGTAGAGATGGCAAGTAAATATAAAAATAAGACATTAATTGCTATAGCCAGTATAATTGGAATAATAATTTTTGCTTTAATACTGTCATTTGGAATTAATAAGTCTGGAGAAAAGGGACTTATTAAAGATGCTGAAAAATATATGGAAGAGGAAGAATATAAATCAGCTATAGAAATATATTCTAGATTAATTTCAAAAACAGGAGACAAAACATACAGAGATAAAAAAGAAGAGGCAGAAAAACTAGAAGTTGAAAAAAATTATTATGAAATCGGTATGAAAAAAATAAAATCAGATGAGTATATATCTGCAATAAATAGTTTTTCTAAAATCGATAGAGAGGATTCTGTCTACTATAAAAAAGTACAGGAACAATTGAAAAAAATTGAAGAATCAATAATAAATGAGGCGAAAATAAATATAAATAATGATAACACCTACTTGGCTTCATCAATGTTAAATGATTATTTGCGAGCAGTTGGGAAAAGTGAAGACGTAGAGAAACTTTTAAAATCCATAGAAGGGGACAATGTTGCACAAGTTGATCCAACAGATGAAAAGGAAAAAGATAATAAAAAGAAAAAAACAAATTTAAAAACGGAAGAATTACCGAAAGATAGTAGTAAATGGGTAGGAAAAACCGTAGAAATAAAAAGTGGAAAAGCTAACTTAAGGAACGATTCTAGTATTAGTGGTAAAGTCGTAGGAATTGCCGTTGCAGGAGATGCTATTACCATTACGGAAATTTACGATGATGGTGGAAGAATTTGGTGTTATGGAAAAATCACCAGTGCAAAAACCGGTGAAACAGAAACTGCCTGGATATCTAGTAAAAACCTACAATAATTATATTTTTAACAGAGTGATAAAAATTCACTCTGTTTTTTATTTTGTAGATATAAAACTATATATAAAATGATTTTACATAAATTTAACATAGATACTGTTTTTATTTAACATTGTTAGCTTAAAGTAATATTGTGAAGAATTAATATTAATACGGAGGAGAATATGAAAAAAATTTTCAAGATATTGGCAATTAGCTTAAGTTTAGTAATGGTATTAGCTGCGTGTGGTAATTCAAAGGATGGTTCAAAGGAAAGTGGAGCAGGTTCATCATCTGTATCTGGTGAAATAACTGTTATTTCCAGAGAAGAAGGATCTGGAACAAGATCTGCATTTGTTGAGCTTGCTGGAGTTCAAGATGAAAATAAAAATGATTTAACTTCAGAAGAAGCATTTATACAAAATAATACAGAAGCTGTTATGACAGCTATAGCAGGAGATAAAAATGCTATAGGTTATATTTCACTTGGCTCTTTAAATGACACAGTTAAGGCTTTAAATATAGACGGTGTTGAAGTTAGCAGTGAAAATGTAGCAAATGGTAGTTACAAAATAGCAAGACCATTTAATATAGTTACTAATGACGACTCAAATGAAGTGGTAAATGATTTTATTACCTATATTCTTAGTAAAGATGGACAGGATATAGTTGAAAAAGAAGGATATATTAAAAGTGAATCTGAAGAAAAGGAATATACTCCATCAGATGTTAAGGGAAATATTACAATAGCAGGTTCATCATCTGTAACACCGGTTATGGAAAAACTAGTAGAGGCTTATGGGGAAATTAACTCAAATGTAAAAATACAGGTTAATCTATCTGATTCAACAACAGGAATTCAATCAGTTAATGATGGAGTTGCACAAATAGGTATGGTGTCTAGAGAGTTAAAGGATAGTGAACAAAGTTTAAATAAAACAACTATAGCTTTAGATGGAATAGCTGTTATTGCTAATAAAGAAAATCCTATTGAAGATATTAAATTAGATAATTTAAAAGATATTTATACTGGAGAAATAATGGATTGGGAAGAAGTAAAATAGGAAGGGAAATATGGATAAAGAAAAAAATAAAAAAATATTTTATTTTAAGGAGAGATCTTTTAAAACATTAGCTTTGATTTCTACCTTTGCATCAATAATAGCCGTAGCAATAATTTGTATATTTATTTTTTCAAATGGATTGCCAGCTATTAAAAAAATAGGAATATCCGAATTTCTTATGGGGACCAAATGGTCCCCTACTTCTAGTCCTGAGAAGTTTGGAATTTTACCTATGATTATTTCAAGTGTTTATGTTACCTTAGGAGCGATTATAATAGGTGTTCCTACTGGAATTTTCACAGCTGTTTTTATGGCAAAGTATTGTCCTAAGAAAATATATTCTTTTTTATCATCAGGTATTAGTTTAATGGCAGGAATACCTTCTATTATTTATGGTTTTTTTGGACTAATAGTAGTAGTTCCTATAATAGGAAGTATTATAGGAAGAAGTGGGTTAACTATGATTTCTGCAATAATAATTTTAGGAATTATGATACTACCTACAGTTATTTCCCTTTCAGAAGCAGCTATTAGAGCTGTTCCAAGTAGTTACTATGAAGGAGCGGTAGCTTTAGGAGCAACAAAGGAAAGAGCTATTTTTACAGTTGTACTTCCAGCAGCAAAGTCTGGTATAATCTCTGCTATAATTTTAGGAATAGGTAGGGCAATAGGAGAAACCATGGCTGTTATTTTAGTTGCAGGAGGGCAAGCACGTCTTCCTAGAGGACTTTTCAGAGGAGTTCGAACTATGACTATGAATATAGTCTTAGAAATGGGATACGCTGCAGATTTACACAGGGAAGCATTAATTGCAACAGGAGCAGTCTTATTTATATTTATTCTGATAATTAACTTATTATTTGTTATAAGTAAAAGGAGGAATAAAAATGAAAACTAAAAGTAAAATAATAAAAGGACTAACATATTTATTTACAGGAATTACATTTTTTTCTTTGTTTTTCATAATAGCCTTTATTTTAATAAAGGGAGTTCCTCATTTAAACTTAGGATTATTTCAATGGAAATATACAAGTGAAAATTTATCGATGATGCCGGCAATTATAAATACATTGATTATGATAGTATTAGCTCTAGCAATATCAGTTCCTTTAGGGGTTTTAACAGCAATTTATTTAGCTGAATATGCAAGCCAAAAAAGTAAAATTGTAAATTTAGTAAGAATAACAGCTGACACGCTTTCAGGAATTCCATCTATTGTTTATGGTTTATTTGGAATGTTGTTCTTTGTTATATATTTAAAATGGAATATGAGTATATTAGCTGGTTCAATGACAGTTGCAATTATGATACTACCACTAATAATGAGAAGTACAGAAGAAGCCTTAATTGCTATTCCCCAATCCCTACGAGATGCTAGCTTCGGTTTGGGAGCTGGTAAAGTTAGAACAATTTTAAAAATTGTTATTCCATCTGCAATGCCGGGAATTTTAGCAGGTGTTATTTTAGGAATTGGTAGAATAATTGGAGAAACAGCTGCCTTGTTATATACTTCTGGTACAGTGGCAGAAGTTCCTTCACGAATAGTTGGAGAGGCTAGTGGCGGTAGAACCTTAGCCTTGCATATGTATGCTTTATCCAGTGAAGGATTAAATGTTAATCAAGCATATGCTACAGGAGTTATTTTATTAATTGTAATATTAGCAATAAATTTTCTGTCTACTAAATTAGCAAAAAAATTAGGAAAGGATACTATTGATGAGTAAAATTGAAATATCAAATTTTAATTCCTATTATGGGGATTTTCATGCCATAAAAAATATAAATATGAATATAGAAGAAAAAGAGGTTACAGCATTTATAGGACCATCTGGTTGTGGTAAATCAACATTGTTAAAAAGTTTAAACAGAATGAATGACCTTGTTTCCTCATTTAGAAAAGATGGAAATATATATTTGGAAGAAAAGGAAATATTTTCAGAAATAGATGTTTATGATTTAAGAAAAAGAGTTGGAATGGTTTTTCAAAAACCCAATCCATTTCCAATGTCCATATATGATAATATTGCATATGGACCAAGGACCCATGGAATTAAAGATAAAAAAACACTAGATGAAATAGTTGAAAAATCATTAAGACAAGCTGCAATTTGGAATGAGGTTAAGGATAATTTAAAAAAATCGGCTTTGGCACTATCAGGAGGACAACAACAGAGAATATGTATAGCTAGAGCTATGGCAGTTGAACCAGAGGTTATACTACTAGATGAACCGACATCTGCCCTTGACCCAATATCAACAGCTAAAATAGAAGATTTGTTAGAAGTAATTAAAAAAGAGTATACTATAGTTATAGTAACTCATAATATGCAGCAAGCTACTAGAGTGTCAGATAAAACGGGTTTCTTTTTACTAGGTGAATTAGTTGAATTTGATAAGACAGAAAAACTGTTTTCTTTTCCTAGTGATAAGAGGACAGAGGATTATATTACAGGTCGTTTTAGTTAATTGGAGGAAATATGAGAAATAAATTTGATAGGGAACTAGATAAACTAAATGCTGAATTAACTGAAATGGGAGAATTGATTTCAGAAAGAATAACAGATGCTATTAGTGCCTTTAAACATAAGGATTTAGAAAAAGCAAAAAAAGTTTTAGATGGCGATGATGATGTAAATGAAATGGAAAGAATTATTGAAAAGAGAGCTCTAAAATTATTACTTCAACAACAACCTGTAGCATCGGATTTAAGACTTATTTCAGCATCCTTAAAGATGATTACAGACATGGAAAGAATAGGAGATCAGGCAGCGGATATTGCAGAAATTACATTAAGCATGTCTACATTTACCAAAGATGACACCTTTGACACCATAATGAAAATGGCAGCTTTATCAATAGAAATGGTAAAGGAAAGTATAAAGAGTTTCGTTACTGGAGATCTTTCTTTAGTAGATAATATACGTGAACATGACAATAAGGTAGATGCTTATTTTAATGAAGTAAAGGAAGAGGTAATTAAGGAATTTAAAAGCTCAGACACAAATCCTGAATATGCAGTTGATGTTTTAATGATAGCAAAATACTTAGAAAGAATAGGAGATCATGCAGAAAATATTTCTGAATGGGTAGAGTTTTCAATAACAGGAAAACACAGTAACAACTAATACTGTAGGTGGATTATGCATAATATTTACGTAGTTGAAGACGAAGACAATATTAGGGATCTAGTAGTTTACGCCTTAAATAATAGTGGCTTTAAAGCTATAGGTCTACTTGGTTACAAAGAGTTAAAAAACGAAATTTTGAAAAAAAAACCGGATTTAATAATTCTAGACATAATGCTAGAAGAAGATGATGGTTATGCAATACTTGAAAAATTAAAATCCAGTGAAGAATATTCTGAAATTCCAGTTATTATGTTAACAGCTAAAACCGATGAAATGGATAAGGTTAGAGGCTTAGATATGGGGGCAGATGACTATATTACAAAGCCCTTTGGAGTAATGGAATTAATTTCAAGAATAAAAGCGGTTTTAAGAAGGACGGGAGTTTCAAAAAAACCAGATTCTAAAAATATAGTAGAGTTTAAAAATATAGTAATAGATTTAGATAAAAGAGTTGTAACAGCAAATAATAAAGTTTTAAAATTAACCTACAAGGAATTTGAATTGTTGCTGTACCTTATTGAAAATAAAAATATAGTCTTAACAAGACAAAAATTAACTGAGGAAATTTGGGGATTTGATTACGAAGGAGAAACTAGAACAGTTGATGTTCACATAAGAACATTAAGACAAAAACTAGGTGAGTTAAGTAATTATATAGTTACAGTTAGAAATGTTGGATATAAAATAGTGGATTAAAATGAAAAAAATAAATCGAAAAGCATTAAAAACAATACTTTGTATTTATATGGTTTTACTAATAGCACTATTAACTTTCTTAGCTATTTTAAACAAGCCTTTATTAAATGAAATCTTAATAAACAACATCTTTATTATCCTATTGTTATTAGTAATTACCTTTATAGTAAATTATTTAATATTAAGTAAAAAAGTTAGTAGAAATAATTTAAATTATTTAGCCGATATTATTATTTCAGAGGTGTTTAATGAAAATAAATTAGACATAGAATATGAAGAAGATTTAAAACAAATGCTAAAGAAATTAAATAACGAGAAAAAAACAAGTATGTATTCTATGGAAAAATATAAAAATGCTGAAAAAATCAGGTCGGAATTTACAGCAAATGTAACCCACGAATTAAAAACCCCATTAACTTCAATAATGGGTTATGCAGAATTAATAGAATTAGGCTTAGCCAAAGAGGAAGAAGCTAAATCATTTGCAAAAGTAATTGGGGAAGATGCAAATAAGTTATTAATGACTATTAATGATATTATAATCCTTTCAAAATATGATGACCCTACATTAATAGAAATTGAAAAAGAACATTTTTATATAGGGGAATTTATAGAGGAACTTGTAAAAAGTATAGAAAATGTTGCTTCTTTGAAAAAGGTTAAAATATTAAAAGAATTGGATAATTTTGAAGTTTTTGCTGATAAAAATAAAATCAAGGACTTAGTTAATAATCTATTATCTAATGCAATTAAATACAATAAACCCTATGGTATAATAAGGGTAAAATTATATAGGGAAAATGAAAATTGTGTATTGGAAATATCCGATACTGGTATAGGAATAAAAGAATCCGATATAAATAGGATTTTTGAAAGATTTTATGTTGTAGATAAAGCCAGAGGGAAAAAATCGGGAACAGGACTGGGCCTTGCTATTGTTAAACATGTTGCACTAGTTCATAATGGTACAATTGAAATAAAAAGTAAAGTAGGTAAAGGAAGTACCTTTACATTTAAGTTTCCACTAAATGAGAATAAGGTAAAAAGCCAAAAAGAACACTAAAAAGTGTTCTTTTTTCTGTAAAACTATTATAAATAAAAACAAGATAAATATATTACAAAAATTATTAGAGATTATTAATATATTCATCTCTATTATACAATACTTGATAATAATTATCAACAAATATCAGTTGAATTTAATACTTATTAAAATGTACCTTATCCATAGGTAGTTTATCTAAATCATGAGGTTTTTTATCTTCATCACCATAACCGATTCCTATAGTGCAAAGTATATTTTTGTTTTTAGGAATATTTAATACTTCTCTAATTTTTTCCTCAACATTTTCGCCTTTTAAATTGATTTTCTCAAAAGCGTGTCCCCAGCAGGTCTTTAATCCCTCAAGTTCAGCTGCAAGCTGTATATAGGAAGCAATAATAGCTCCATCGGCAATAGCAGTACCTGACTCTAGGTCCATAACAACAACCATAGCTAAAGGTGCATTTTTAAGAAAACTAATAGCTTCAGGTCTGGCATCTGCAATTTTATTAATAAGCTCCTTATTATTTATGACAATAATATCCCATGGTTTTTTATTTCTTCCGGATGGTGCAGTTAATGCAATTTCCAATATTCTATTAATTTTTTCTTCTTCAACTTCTATATTCTTGAATTTTCTTACGGATCGTCTATTTAAAAATAAATTATCCATGAAATCACCCCTTATTATAATATTTTATCAGTTTTCTTAAAATTTTTGAAATAATGTAACTATTTATGAAAGATTCTTATGATATAATTGTTTAATATCAAATAATTGTTTATTTTAAGGAGTTAATATGCGTTGCAAATATTGTGGCGAAAAAATAGAAAAAGATTATAAATTCTGTATTTCATGTGGGAAACCAATTGAAAATACATTAGAAAATAATAATGAAAAAAAGCAAGGTACACAGACAATTGAATATTATGAAATTGAAACAGATATGGAAAAAAAGGACGAGAAGTATGATTTCAGTCAGTTTTTATCAAGGGATGAAGTTGAAGAAGAATTAGAAGAAATAGATATTAGTACTGGTAAAGACAAGAAAGTTAATAGTGAATATACAGATGAAACTATAAGCTATAATGTTGAAGATGACCTTGAAGATACTAAGAAGAGAATTTTATTTGAAAGGTCAGACTATAATTTTTTTGATAGTATTAAGAAAAATAAATCAAAGAAAAAAGAATACTTTGACAAATCCTATATAAATAATGAGTCAAGAAAAGATAAAGAAGTTAGGGAAGAATTTAAGGAAGAATCGAAAAGCAAGTTTTATAATTTTCGCCAAGAAGACAATAAAAAAAGAATGGAAGATTATTCTAATGAAAAGCTAATAGAAGAAAGAATAGAAAAGAAAAAAAGACGAAAAAGAATATGGAAAAGAATAAGAAATATTATCTATAATATCTTAGTAACAATTATGGCCTTAGTATTATCAACAGTTTTAGTAGAACCTGCAAGATATTATTTATCGGAATTATTGAAGATCGATTTATATTTTTTAGGAGATAAAATAATTAATATTGGTATGTTGTTTATTATTTTATTTTTATTTATTCCATTTTTTAACTGTAGGGGAAATGCGAAAATTCCATTATTTTTCTTATGTATACTAGTAAGTTGGACAATAATAGGATGGATAATTTTATTAATAGTTTCTATTATGAGTAACAGGAAGTGGAAAAGGAACTATTGGTAATAAAGTTTACAAAAATATGGACCTATGATAAAATCAATTTATTCCAAAGAAAAGAAATAGTAGTTAATGGATTTTTTTAGAGAGAAAGTGGGTGGTGGAAACTTTTAAATGAAATTAATGAACCTATCTTCGAGGATGTATGAAAACATACAGGGTTGTGCCTTATAGCTTTTGAGATAATCAATATGATTAAATGAAGTGGTACCGCGTAGTCTTTCGCCTTCTAATAAGGTGAGAGACTTTTTTTATGGAATAATCCAATTTATAAAGTAAAATCTAGATTGGTTAAAAAGTTATTTTTTAATTATAAAAGTATTAAAAATATTTGTATATAAATAGAAAAAGAATTCAATAGTAAAAAACATGGAGGTTATTATTATGAAAATGTCTAAATTTTATATGCCTACTCTTAGGGAGGATCCAGCTGATGCAGAAATAGCAAGTCATAAATTGTTACTTCGTTCTGGTATGATAAGAAAATCCGCTGCTGGTATTTATTCTTATTTACCTTTAGGATATAGAGTTATTAGAAAAATTGAAAATATAGTTAGGGAAGAAATGGATAATTTTGGAGCTCAGGAAATATTAATGTCTGCCTTACAGCCTAGAGAAATTTGGGATGAATCTGGTAGATGGGCTACATTTGGTCCGGAAATGTTTAAATTACGAGATAGAAATTCAAGGGAGTTCTGTTTAGGACCAACGGCAGAAGAATATTTCACTACTTTAATAAAAGGTGAAGTTAAAAGTTATAAGCAACTTCCTTTAAATATTTACCAAATCCAAACAAAATACAGGGATGAAAAAAGACCTAGATTTGGAATTAACAGAGCTAGGGAGTTTTTAATGAAGGATGCCTATACTTTTGACACCGATGAGGAAACTATGAAGGAAGCCTATATGAATATGTGGAGGTCCTATGAGGTCATATTTGACAGGTTAAAGCTGGATTATAAAGTAGTAGCAGGAGATGCAGGTGCTATGGGAGGAAATAGCTCCCATGAATTTATTGCCCTTTCAGAAGTTGGAGAGGGAGTAATATTTTATAGCCAAGATAGTGACTTTGCTGCAACTGACGAGAAGGCAGAGGTTTATTATTCTGTTGACGATTCTAATATAGATATTTTACCTATGGAAAAAGTAACAACACCTAATTGTAAAACTATAGAGGATGTTGCACAATACTTAGGAGTTCCAGAAAGTCACTGTGCAAAAGCAATAGATTTAATTGTTGAAGGTAAACCAGTATTGGTATTTATTCCAGGTGATAGGGAATTAAATATGTCAAAATTAGTTGCTTATTTAGGAGTTCCAGAACATGAAATTGGCATGATGAACGATGAGGAAATTGTAAATCTTTTAAATTCTGTTCCAGGATTTACTGGACCAACGGAAAAAACTCCAGAAGATGTTAGAATTATAATTGATTCAAGATTAACGGAAATGCGTAATGTTGTTATTGGAGCAAATGAAGAGAACCATCATTATAGATATGCGAATTTCGGTAGGGACTTTAAGGGGGAAATTGCCAAAGACCTATTGATGATTCAAGAGGGAGACATTGACCCTAATACAGGCTCTGTATTAAAATCTGCAAGGGGAATAGAAGTTGGTAATATTTTCCAACTAGGTACTAAATATTCCGAAAGTTTAGATGCGAAATATTTAGATGAAAATGGAAAAGAAAAGTATTTTTACATGGGCTCCTATGGAATAGGCGTTACAAGATCTGTTACAGCAGTAGTTGAACAAAACCATGATGAAAAGGGAATAATTTGGCCATTAGTAGTAGCGCCTTATCATGTTATTGTAACTGTCGTTAATACAAAAAATGAGCAACAAAGAGAATTAGGAGATAGAATTTACGAAGAATTACTTTTAAAAGGTGTAGAAGTTCTTTTAGACGATAGAAAAGAAAGAGCCGGAGTAAAATTCAACGATAGGGATTTAATAGGTATTCCTCTTAGAATTACCGTTGGAAAAGGTGCAGCGGATAATATAGTTGAATATTCAACAAGAAAAGAAATGGTAAACAAAGAAATTTCTTCACAGGAAGCAATAGAAGAAGTAATGAAGGAAATTTCAGCAGAATTAAAATATTTGGATACATTTTATAGATAGATGAATGAAATAGTAAAACAAATTAAAAATAGAAAATCTGTAAGACAATATATTGAAAAAGATATTTCCGAAGAAGTAACAAATGAAATTTTAAAAGCAGCAATTGAGGCTCCTTCTGCAGGAAACCAACAGCTTTATTCAATAATAAAAGTTACAGATCAAAAAATAAAAGATGAACTGGCTATTCTATGTGATAATCAACCATTTATAGCAAAAGCTCCATTGGTGTTGGTGTTTTGTTCAGATTATAAAAAATGGTATGACCTTTATGATTATGGAAATTGTAATCCTAGAGAATTAGGATATGGTGATATGCTCCTTTCAATTTCAGATACGGTAATAGCAGCACAAAACACCGTAGTTGCAGCAGAAAGCTTTGGAGTAGGCTCTTGTTACATTGGAGATATATTGGAAAATTATGAGAAGGTAAAAGCACTTTTAAAGCTACCTAAAAATGTACTTCCTATTACAATGGTAGTTTATGGTTATCCTACAGAAAGTCAGGTTAGAAGAAATAAACCAAAAAGACCTAGTATTAAAACCATAGTTCATGAAAATACTTATAAGGACTTAAAGGATGAAGAGCTAGTAGATTTAGTTAGACACAATATAGGAAATGATACTTTTGAAAATTGGATAGGAAAATTTTGCAAAAGAAAATACAATTCTAAATTTTCAGAGGAAATGAATAGGTCAAGTAAAAAATACGTTGATGAATTTAAAAAAGACGATAGTTTTTAAACTATCGTCTTTTTCTTTCAATTATTTAATCAATAGGAACTATATTTTTGCCAAGGCCTTTTTAAATTGTTTTCTAAATAGTAATACTGTAAAGGTAACAGCTAAAATATCTGCAACTGGTTCAGCTGCATATACGGCAAAAGCCTTATTAGATGTAAAAACTCTAGGCATTATATATATAAATGGAATTAACAATACGAATTTTCTAGTAATTGCAACCATTATGGACTCTTTAGCATTTCCTAGGGACGTAAAGGTCATTTGGCAGGCTATTTGAATTCCAAATATAAAAAGTACTGCTAAATAAATACGCAAGGCTGTTTTAGTATAGTTAATAAGTTCAATATTATTTGTAAACATACTAGCAAATAATTTTGGGAATATCATAACAAAAGCCCATAGGGAAATTGAATATATTAAACTGTATTTTAAAAGTAATTTAAATCCGGACAAAACTCTTTCCTTATTTTTTGCTCCATAATTATAGGAGATTATAGGTTGAGCCCCTTGCCCTAAACCTTGTAAAGGTAACATAGCAAATTGCATAACAGAAGTTAAAATAGTCATTGCTCCTACGGCTATATCACCACCGTATTTTAATAAAGATGAGTTAAAAGCAACAAATATTATAGATTCACTTGCCTGCATAATAAAGGTAGCTAAACCTAAAGTTAAACTAGGTATTATTATATTAGCTTGAAGCTTAAAATATTTAGTTTTAATTTTCAAGAAGGTCTTTTTACCAAGTAAGAAGGAAACTACCCATATACAAGATAGTGCTTGGGAAATTATTGTAGCTAAAGCAGCTCCTTTAACTCCCATATTAAAAGCAAATATGAATATAGGGTCTAAAACTATATTTGTTACAGCTCCAATAAGTACAGAGTACATTCCTATTTTTGCAAATCCTTGAGCAGTAATAAATGCATTCATTCCTAAAGTAAGTTGGACAAATATTGTACCTATAGCGTATATGTTCATATAGTCTACAGCATATTCAATAGTATTTTCACTAGCTCCAAAGGCCATAAGAAAATCCCTGTTCCAAATTAATAAAATAATAGTTAAAACAATAGAAACTATTATTTGTAAAAAGAAGGAATTGCCTAATGTTTTTTCTGCTGACTCAGAATCACCTTTCCCCATAAAAATAGATGCTCTTGGAGCACCTCCGTTACTAACTAAGGCAGCAAATGCTGAAACTATCATTATAATAGGCATACACACACCAAGGCCTGTTAAAGCAAGGTGACCTTCTCCTGGAATATGGCCTATGTACATTCGGTCTACTAAATTATATAGCATGTTTATTATTTGGGCGACAACTGTTGGAATAGCTAGTTTTCGAAGTAGCTTTCCAATAGGTTCAGTACCTAAAAAATCTTTATCTTCATTCATTTTGTTCATCCTTTCCCAGTTCCGTTTTTATATTATTAACAATTTTATTGTTTAAGTAGTTAAAGGTGTTTAATTCTTCAGTAGTAAAACCTTTAAAAATCTCTTGTTTAAATTTTAATTTAGCATTAGAAATTTCTTCAGTTATATTAGCAGATTTTTCAGTTAAAATTAAATGGACCTTTCTTTTATCTAGAGAATCTGTTTTTTTAACTAAAAGTTCCTTTTTTATTAATAAATCAACAGCTTGGGAAACATTCCCCTTCTGCAACATACGTAATTCTACAATATCGGATGCAGTATCATAACCTGGATTATTGTATAGAAAACTTATAATATCCATTTCTATTTTTGTTAAATTATATTTTTTTCGTATATCTTGTAGACTAAATTCAAAGAATTTAATTATTTGCCTAAAGTTTACTAACATATTAAAATTATTATTCATAATACACCTCTATTAGTTCTAAAAAGAACCATATATCTTATTATACTAGTACTTATAAATTAGTCAAGATACAGTATAATAATATTGATTGAATAAAAATTAATAATAGAAAGTTTGAAATTAAGATTAAATATATAT
>DUUN01000336.1 GCA_012841535.1 Gallicola sp.
AAGGATTATGTTATGTTTTCATAAGTTTAAGTTTAAAGGTTTTGAAAATGAAATAGCGGCTCAAGCTTCTTAGCTTGAACCGCAAATATTATTATTTTCTTCATCAACACTATTTGACAAAGAGCCTTTTATATGTCTTACTTAATAAAATATATTCTTGTTAATCCCTTGTTTTTGTTCTATTTAAGATTATAGTTCTATATTTTTTTAAGGTTATATAATAGAGAATAATATAAAAAACTATATAGACTAACGTAGCAATAATAATATACCTTTTCAATTCATTATTAGATGAAATATTTATATACGTTATAATATTAGATAGTATTTTACTGGAAAATATAAAATGTATAACGGAAATTACCAAGGGTAAAAAGAAAAATATATTAATTTGCCTATTCATAGTTTTTACTATTTCTTTTTCATTAAGACCAATTTTAAAAAGTTTTTTAAATTGTCCTACATCCTTATAACCTTCCACTATTTGTTTATAGTATAAAATTACAAAGAAATTAAGGGCAAGTAAAATAGTTAGGTAAATACTTGCAAATATATAGGAACCTCTAGTAATAATATTTTCATCCATAAACTTTGGATTAAAATGATAAGTAAAATGATATGATAAGTTTTCATCGTATAACTCTGTGCCATTTGTACTTACACTTTTCATAAAGTTATAAATTTTGTTTTCATCGCCTTTGAATTTATAGATTAAATATTTACTAGCAGAATCAATAGGACTATAGACTTTCTCCCCTGTATCACTTATATAGTTTCCTTCTTCATCAATATCTACGACATTTTCTGGAATTTTATAGTACTTTCCTACAAATTCTTCATATAGTTTATCGGGAATAAGCAGTAAATATGAATTTCTAAAAGATTCTAAAATCTCATTGTCATCACTACTTTCAATGGCTTTAACTTTTAATTTTTTCTCAAATAAAGTAATAGTAGGTAAAATTTCATTTTCCATTTCTTCCTTTGATTCTAAAATATTTCCAAAAATTATAGTTTCATTATCCTTTAATTTAACATTTTCTTTAAATGCCCTATTATACTCTGAAACTTTTATTAGAGATAAAAATCTAAAGTTGCCTTTATTATTCTTAAACATTTCTATATTGTTTTTTTCTGTTACTTTTATTCCGCCTAAAATTCCAACTCTATAGCTATTATCTACTTCAAATCCTTCCTCTTCTACTACCTTAGAAACAAAGGAATCTATCTTTTTTATATAATTTTCACCAAATACTTCTACATATAAATCTGCCTGTTTTTCTTCTTTAGTAAAGCCATAATAGGATACCAGGGACAAGAATATAAACAATAATAGCATAAGTCCTAGTATTGTTATTGTTCCTAGCGATATGGCATTTTCCCTTAGTCTATAGGATAGGTTGGATATAGCAATAAAATTATTTTTTCTTTTATAAATTCCTTTAAACTTTTTTATAAATTCTATAATTACAGTAGTAAAGCCTTGAAAGAGTAAATATGTTCCAAGTATAATTAAAAATATTACAAAGGCCAATTTAGGTAGTTCTATATATTGGTCTTGTGTATATAGGCTGGAAAATGAATACTTTGAAGCAAAAAAGTACCCTAATCCAATAAGGAAAATACCTAGTACAGAAAATACTATATTAAAAATAAGTCCTTTATTTTCCGACCTTTTTCCATATATTAATTCCAGTGTTTTTTTGCCACTTAAGTAAATTGTACTCCATAAGGAGGATGTTAAGGTAATTACTATAAATAGGATTAATGTATAAATAATTGCCCTTGGACTAATGTAGGATATAATTATTTTATCTAAATTAAAAACCTTACTCATTGTTAAAAAATTAAATCTATCTAAAACAATTCCCGTTAATATACCAATAAAAATAGCCGTTAAATTTAATAAAAATATTTCAAGAACTACTAATTTATTAATATGCCTTTTGTCCATTCCTAAAACATTATAGATTCCATAATCCATTGAACGCTTTCTGTTAAGGAAATTAACTGAGTATAAATTAAAAATAACCGACATTCCACCTACTATAATTGTAGTCTTAAATAATAAGTTCCTTAGACTTATATATGTATATCCAAGTTCTGATACTCTAGCCTCCCTTTCATTTTCAAAGCTATATCCTCCTTGTTCATTCGTAATACTTGTTATTCTTTCATACTCTTTTATTTCTCCATCTAGGCTAGGGTTAAGGGAAAAGTTAATTATTAGAAAAAAGATAACTACAGAAATTATTAAAGTAATAAAATACGGTAAATATATTTCCTTATTCCTTTTTAAATTATCCTTAGCTAACTTAAATAACAGTTTCATTTACTCTTCCTTTTCATTCATAACAGTTAAGGTATAGGATATTAATTCATAAAAGTCCTCGTTACTTCTACTTCCCTTAAATAGTTGATTATATATTATTCCATCTTTTATAAACAGCACTCTTTTAGCCTTACTAGCTGCTATTAAACTATGGGTTACTATTAATACTGTTTGACCTTGTTCATTTATTTCCCTTAAGGTATTTAAGACCATAGTAGATGACTTTGAGTCTAAGGCTCCTGTTGGTTCATCTGCCAGTAGTATTTTAGGGTTTATTATTATTGCCCTTCCTATTGCCACCCTTTGTTTTTCCCCACCTGATATTTGATAGGGATATTTGTTTTTAAGTTCCAATATCCTTAATTTTTTCATTACTTCTTCACTTCGTTTTTCTATTTCATCAGGATTAACATTGGACAGTACCAAAGGTAGCTCTATATTTTCCTGTACGTTTAGAGTTTCTAGTAGGTTAAAGTCCTGAAATATATAGCCTATATTTTCCCTTCTAAATTTAGATACTCCCGACTTACTTATTTCTGAAACATTTTTCCCTGCTATATACAAGTCCCCTGCTGTCGGTTCGTCTAAGGTAGCTATTATATTTAATAAGGTAGACTTTCCTGAACCGGATTCTCCCATTATTGCTACAAACTCACCTTTTTCTACTTCTATTGTTATTTTCTTTAAGGCTTCTACTGAAACCGCTGAAAATTTTGATGCATATATTCTCGATATATTTTTAAGCTCTAATAAACTCATAACTACCTCCATCATATATTAATTATATACCTTAATTCCTTACTATATATTAAAAAATCCTCACAAAATATATGGCAAAGAAAAAGTACCAAGATATTATATCTTATGGTACTTTCCTACTATTTTAAAATACTTCTTTCAATAATTATTCTTTTGTATTTTTTTGATGTTACTATATAAGTTAAACTATAAATTACTGTATATATAATTACAGCTGTTAAAAATGTAATATTCATTTCTCTCATTGATGCTACATCAATATAGGATGCCATATTTGTAGATAGGCTTAAGGTTAATAAAAAATGTATTATGGATATTAACAAAGGCACAAAGAAGAATATTTTTATTTGTTTTTCTACACTTTCTCTTATTTCCTCTTCAGATAAGCCTATTTTATACAACTTCTTAAATTGATTTACATCTTCATAACCCTCAACTATTTGTTTATAATATAAAATCATGAAAAAATTAATTAGAAATATTAAGCTTATATAGGTTGAATAAAATACAGCAGCACCATTAATTACATAAATAAAGGATAAATACCTTGCATTAACTGTTGTAATTACCGATTTCTCCATTCCAATATGAAATGTTCTACTATAATCGTCTTCAACCTTATTTAAAAATTCTTTAATAGTTTTAAAATCCCCATCAAATTTGTAATCCTGTATTATATAAACTGCACTGCCTTGTCCCAATTTCTCTTCATTTCTAAATTTACCATTGTTAATTATGTTTTCATAAATATTATCTGCTATTATTAAACCATAGCCATCAACAAGGGAGTCTAAATTTTCATTGCCACTAATTTCCCTTATATCCGCTACTTTTAAAGTATTTCCAAATAAAGAAATTTCCGACAGAATGTTATTTTCCATTTCTTTGCCGTAATATAGGCTATTTCCTAGAATTAAAACTTCATTGTTTTTTACATTTTCCTTAACTTTAGAAATATTATTATACTCTGAATTTTTTATAATGGTGAAATATCGTTCATAATTATTGGAGTTGTTAACTACTTTAATATTATTTTCATCATTAGCTAAAACAAAATTTATTACTTCATATTTTGTTTTTTCTTTTACGGATAATCCATTTTCTTTTGCCAAATTAATGATTTTTCTATTTAAAACTTCACTATCTTTTTCCGTTTCTGTAGCAGTATATAGATCTATGTCGTTATAATTATTAACAAAGCCATTGTAGTTTAAAATACTGGAAGCTATAAAATTAAGTAATATACATCCTACAATACTAATAATAGTTAAACTTACGGCATTTTCTCTAAATCTAAAGGCCAAGTTTGAAACAGTAATAAAATTATCCTTCTTTTTATAAACCCTTTGTTTTTTAACATAGCTAAAAACTATAACTGTTAATCCTTGATAAATTAAAAAGGTTCCAATTAACAATAAAATAGATACTTCGACTATATCATTAAACTGTATAATATTTCTACTGGTAATTTCTCCGGTATATCTGTTTCTAAAGGATAAATAATAAGCAAGTATTACAAATAAAATACCAATTAAACTTTCAAAAATATAAAATTTTCTATTTCTTAAATTATATTTTTTCTTTCTTATCATTTGTAAGCCATGGCTAAAATATATTCTTAAAAAATAAATAATACATAAGAGTATTTGAATAAACAAAAATACCATAAAGGTAATTAATATACTTTTAAAACTTAATTGAGATTTTATGTTTTTACCAAAATCCAATATTTTAGAAACAAATAAAAAATTGAACTTGTTTAAGGTTATACCACAGAAAATTCCAAAGACTATACTTGGCAGTCCAAGGATTAATATTTCAAAAATAACCAAATACTGAATATGTTTTTTATCCATGCCTAAAATATCATATACACCATAATCCATTGACCTTCTTTTGTATATAAAGTTCCCAACATATATTGTAAATATTAAACTGATTATACCAATAACAATACTTACATCCTGTAGTTGGTCCTTTAAAGCATCATAACCGGCACCTATGCCATTTACATATTCTATTCCTTCTATTTCAATATATCCATTTTTAATCTCTTCATTTAAAAAATCATTAAAGGTTAAATTAATGCATAAAAAAAACAATATAACCGAAAGTACTAAGGCAAATATGTAAGGTAAATATAGTTCCTTATTTCTTCTTATATTTTCTTTACTTAATTTAAAAATTAGTTTCATATACTGTCCCTTTTCTTTTCAGTAAAACAGAGAACTCTATAAGTCCTCTGTGATTTTTATATATACTTTTGTACCTTCACCTACTTTTGATTCTAAGTGAATACCCGAACCTAAGGTAGTTAATATTTTTTTAGACATATATAGGCCAAGTCCTGTGGCTTTTTTCTTAACCCTACCGGTATAACCTGTAAAGCCTCTAGTAAAGAGCCTTGGAATATCCTCTTCCTTTATACCTATACCGGTGTCCTCTACAACTAAATATTCATCTGAAACAAATATTTTCACTTCACCATTTCTAGTATATTTAACAGCATTTGATATTACTTGATCTAAGGCATAGGCAAACCATTTTTCATCTGTAACTATTTTTCTTTTAAAATCCTCTAGAACCAACCTATTACCCTTATAGTTAAAATATAGGGCATATTTTCTAACGGTGTTTTTTACTAAGTCATATAGGTCATGGGTTTCTATTTCTAAATCCTTATTAATATCCTGTAAACGTATATTTGTTAAGGCCATTTCAGTATACTGATTAATTTTAAATAATTCTTGTTTCATATCATCCTTCAATTCCGAGTCCATACTGTCTATAATTAATGACAAGGCAGAAATAGGGGTTTTAGCCTGGTGAATCCAAATGGAGTAATCCTCTTCTAACCTGTCTAATTCTTTTTCTCGTATTGAATTTAATTCGTTTTTTTCCTTAATTAAGTTCGTTATTTTTTTTATATAGGATTCATCTAAAATATCTTTAGGAAGAATATCTGCAATATTGTCTTCATTAATATTTACAATATACTTAAACTTCTCCTTAAATTTAAAATAAGCCCATAAAAAATATATTAAATAAAAAAACAAAAACAAAAATATAGTATACCAATAATTTTCATATACACCGACACTTAAAAACATAATTAAGTAATTTAAAACAAAAATAGAAAATATTATTATAATTTCATTCTTCTTAGTTTTAATATATTCCTTAAACATTTTTGTCCTCTATAAGGCCATAACCAATACCTTTTTTTGTTTTTATAATATCCCTAATACCGCTTTTCTTAAATTTATTTCTAATTCTATTTATATTTACAGCAATAACATTATCATCTACAAAAGCATCTTCACTCCAAAGTCTAGTAATAATTTCATCTTTAGAAACATATGAATTAGCTTTTTCAAAGAGAACTTTTAAAATTACAAATTCCGTTTGAGTTAAATTAATAGAACTATTATTAAATAGGATTTCCCTTTTATTTATATCCAAAGTTACATCATTAAATTGAAAAATTTCCAATTCATCATTAAAGGAATAAGTTCTTCTAAGTAAGGCTCTAATTTTAGTAATAAGTAGGTCCATGTCAAAAGGTTTTGTTATGTAATCATCTCCACCTAAATTCATAGCCATAATCATATCTAATTTATCGCTTTTAGAGGATATAAACATAATTGGAACACTTGAAAACTCCCTAATTTTTTTACACCAATAAAAACCATCATAATAAGGTAGGGAAAT
>DUUN01000122.1 GCA_012841535.1 Gallicola sp.
AAAGAATAGCAGTAACTTATGGATCTCATCAAGAAAAATACACATTAACTGCGCAATTGGACTGTGCAGTTTTTTTTATTCATTTTGTTGCATTTCAGGGTCGCGTGCGCCTTTTTTTTGTTTAATTGGTGAATTGTAATTAGAAATGCAACAAAATAATACTGTAATAAGTATTAGGTTAGTTACTATCTTTTAGAAAAAATTAAATTATGTTGTTTAAATAAGTTCCCATGTTTTGATATGGATTAGTAATGCCTAATTGTTCAATAATGTTGAGTAATTCTGGTTTTTCTTGTTTGAATAACTCAACTGCCGATATACCATTTAAGATATTGCGTTTGGCAAAATTAATCTTGTTAATTTTATGTAATAACTTTCTTTCGGAAACATTTGTAAAAGCGGTACCTTTAGGAAAGTAATATCTAATCCAACCATTTGCGTTTTCGTTTGATCCGCGTTCCCAAGAGTGATATGCGTTAGCAAAATAAGTCTTTATTCGTTGAGCATTTTCAAGTAAAGATGATTTTTCCATCTCAAAAACTTTACTAAACTCACCACCATTATCAAAGGTAATTGTGGAGAAAAGTTTGACAAAGTTTTCTGTTCCGATTTTGTTCTCAATTTCGTTGAATTTATTTACAACAGAAGTAGCTGTTCGATCAGGTAATTTAAAAGCTAATAACAATCGACTACGTCTATCAACAAGGGTAAGAAGACATTCTTTCCCCCCATTACGAGGACTGTAAACAGTATCACCTTCCCAATGGCCAATAATTAAGCGATTTTCGGCTTCAATGGGACGTTTTGATATATTATCACCTTTTTGTAAACTTTTGATAGTATTACTTGTTTTTGGCTTTTTACGAACATCATAGAACCTTAAGATTCCTTTACGAACAACTAATAGTTTTTTCCGAATATATTTATACACTGTTTTTAAGCATACTGGAAACTTAGTGTGGAAAAATTGTTCATATTTATCAATGGCATCTTCAGGAGAAATATGCTCATGGTTGATAATAGCTGCCAAACGTTTGATTTCAAGGGAATTAGATGTTAATTTAGTCTTTTGATGAGAACTATTACTACGTTCCTTGGCAATTCTTTGACCAACATCCCAAGCATAATTTTTAATTGGTCCAGAAGCGTTGAAACCAGATTGAAAAGTTCCACGTTTAATTTCACGAGAAATTGTAGACTTATTAAATCCCGTTTGGGAAGCGATGTAGGCTAAAGTAATCTTAGGACCATTATAATTGGGATCATTACGCAAACGTAATAAACGTTCAATATTTTGGCGATCAGTTTTAGATAAATGATTAAAAAATTTCCTAGTTGTAATAGGTTGAATAGTATTTGTACTTGTGATATAATTTAGATGTTCCATAAGTTTCTCCATTTCTTTGAAGTTAACAATTAAAGAATAGCACTAACTTATGGAACTTATCAAGTAAAATACTATGAAACCGTACATTAAAACTGTGCGGTTTTTATTTATTCATTTTGTTGCATTTCAGGGTCGCATGCGCGTTTTTTGTTTAATTAATTAATAACTATTTATCTGATTGTTTTAATTATCACAAAATGTTATAATGAAGGATGTCAAAAGGGGGGGCATTTTTATGAGTGATTCCGGAGAAATTAA
>DUUN01000302.1 GCA_012841535.1 Gallicola sp.
CAATCTATCAATTTTCTAATTAAAAATCTAACAGATGTTTGTATTGGAGAATTAATTTTTAACGGGTTATAATTATAATCGTGTAAATCCAACTTGTAATCGTGTAAATTAAAAAGTAATCGTGTAAACAAAACTATACTTTTTACTGAAAACACTGGTTTTAACTATATTTATACCTATTTATCATTTTAAACATTTAGTTCTGGCAAGTGAATATAGGAAAAATCTCCCTATCTGCCAACAAAAAAAGGCTTGACACATATTGTATCAAACCAATTCAATCAACTTGGGTTACTTAACCTATATTGATACAATAACGCACCCCTACTAAATATTAGTGCGCCCTTGTAAATATTTTACGTACCTCTACAATTTCTCTCGCATATATAGAAACCTCTTTACTAATATTAGATCTTTATTCTCTTTTCTTTGTGTCTATTTTATTATAACCATTCCAACAAATGGGTTTTTATTATGAAATTAATATATTAGGCAATGATGAAATGATTACTAAAGCTATATTAGATAGAATAATTCATCATTCTTATCTATTTAATATAACTGGTCCATCATACAGACTTAAAGATAAACTTGAATTAAGTCAAAGTGAGGAATCTTAACTGCACCTCCTTTTGTCCATTCTTAACTTGACATTTATACAAAAAAAGAACCAATCATTAATTTGATCAGTTCTTATTCAGATAACAGTGTTCATATTTTATTGTTTTATAGGTTTAAATATACCTATTTTTAATTTACTAGTTTTTACTACTATAAGCATATCTAATACTTACTCAAGTATACCATTTTCCTATTTAAGAGTTCATAAACGCTACTTATTGACGTTCTTTGGTAACCTCGTGTATTTAGTGGCATCTAAGAGAAGATAATATCTTAATCTTAAAATTCAAATAGTATCCTTTTCCACTGACTTTTATCTAAATTAAAGTCTTTATAATCTTTATTTTTATTTAAATAAAACTCGTTTTGATATTCTACAACTATTCCACCAAAAATATTTAGTCCTTGATTTTGCTTTTCTTCAATATATATTTGTAATGCTATAGCTTTTTCTGTAGTATCTTCAACCATATAGTCAATTCCTTTTGTATCAAATATACCTATTCTTCCATCTTCAAATTTTATAATAAAGTCTGGTCTAAAGGCTGGAGAATCTTTTTTGATCATCACTCCAAAATTCTCTATAGTAGGTTCAGATCCATTATGCCAAACCCACTCTATTCTATGCTCATATCTTGAGTCTAACTCTTGCAGGAATCTCTCCTCTAGATTACTACTTCCATCTTTTAATACATACATCTGCGAATATAAAGAAAGATTACTTCTTATTTCTTTGTAAGTTTCACTTGAATAATATGCTATATCACTAATTTCATATTCATCATATTTTCCATCCATGTTAGCATCCGGATATTTATTTTTAAACTTATCTGTAGAATCACTAATTATTTGGGAAAATAACTCCTCGTTTTTAACAACTAGCAATTGCGTATAATACATTAATTTGTCTCTAGGTATTCCAGTCACATATCTTTGAACAGCTTTTGCCATGCCTTGTTTAATTGGACTAATAGATCTTACTTTAGCTAATCCATTCAAATTTGCTGCAATAATGGTTTCATATTTTCCTCTAATTTCAATCTCTGAAGATTTTATGCTTCTAGAAAATATTCCACCACCAATTCTTTCTTCTTTCTGCCAATCAGATATTTCTGTTGTTGTTTCACCAATTATTAGACTTGTATCTAGACCATCTAGAATTACACCTTTGTTTGTTAGTTTTTCATCAACAAAGTATTCTCCTTCATCTATATCAAAAAACTCCCTAAAAGACTCTTCTATTAGTTCATATATTCTAGTGTCTGCCGAGTTATAAGAACTTACCCTAGATTTATAGAATGAATCAAATCCTTTTGGTAATGTTTTGTCCCAACCTAATTTAACAGTAACACTTATATCTTTAGTTCTGTTAGGTGAATATTCTTCATTCCTTGGATCAATATACTCCATGTTTGTAAATATATAGCCGTTATCCAATATTTTATTATTATATTTTTTACCTTCTGGGGTTCTTAAGATTCTACCAATTGTTTGAATTTTCGATGTATTTGAATGAACATCTCTAAATTTAACTAACATATGCGATCTTGGACAATCCCATCCGGTATCCACAACTGTTTTAAATATTAGATATTCTATTTCATTGTTTTTTTCTTTGATTTTTTCACTATCAAAGTATTTGTATCCATCTAACCAAATTGCAAGCTTTCCATTATCTTCAGTTATATTATGTTTTTCTAAGTATTCCCTAACTACCCTAATAGCATCATCGCCCAAAACAGTGTTAGGAACTTGAACTAACACTAGTGGGTTAATCTCGATATTTAACTTTTTATATTCATCTACAATCAATCTTCTTTGTTTTTCAGCTTTTTCCAAAACTATATTCATTGAATCTTGGTCATCATTTCCATCGATACTATTTAATGAAATATCCTTATTGATAATTAATTGTTCTTTAACCATTCCTTCTTCTATTGCTTCTTCTAAAGTTACTTCTACATCTGCTTTAATTTTTGGTGTTGCTGACATTTCAATAGTAACCGTTGGAGAGATAATTTCATCTCTAAACATAGATATACTTGTATCTTTTGATAAACCAATATGTGACTCATCAACAATTAAGCATATTTTTATACCTTGTTTTTTTGTTTCTTCGATTAAATCAATAAAATTTCTTCCTTCTTGGTCTTTCATAAGTGAGTTTTTCCAAGTATCTGTTCCACGATTTTTTTGAATTAATTTCTCCCAGTTAACAAATAATATTTCCTTATCGTTTATATGTGTATTTGAACTGACAAATGATTCATCTAACAACTTACATTCTGGGTATCCTTCTAACTCTCTTTTTACAGAATCATAGGACTGTTTATGTAAATCACCTTTACCAATTGAAGCCCATATAAAAGCAATTTTTTCTTCTTCATTTTCTAAACTTATTTTTTCAAGTAGTTTAGTCACAATAAAAGTTTTCCCACTTCCTGTGGGTGCTTTAAATACTATTTCCTTTCTATCTCGTTTTATGTATATATCAAATAGTTCTTGTATTTCTTCAATTGCTCTAATTTGATAATCTTTTAATATCTTAGACATATTAGTACTCCCTTATTAAATCATCGGATATTTTTTTATAAATCTCATATATTTTTGAGGGAATTGGCTTAACCGTAGCGTTTTTTATTTTATCCTTAACATAATTTTCAATTGATTCATCAACATTGTTATCTAATGAAAAATAATAAACTATGTTTTCTTTTTTATTTAAATTACTTAATTTGTCCATCATTTTATCAAAACTTAACTTATCATAGTAATTATTATAAATAGCCATTGCTTTATCTGCGTTATTATAAATATTAAAATCTAGATCTCCCATAACTTTATCAAAGATATTTTCTTTAATATTTAATAATCCATCACATTTTTCAACTAAGTTATACTTGCATTGGTCTCTAGAAACGTTCTCTGGAACGAACTCTGCCTTAAAATATCGCAAGTTTGCCTTAATTCCATCACTATAGTGTGTTCCATCCTCTTTCTTTCCTTTTATTACTGTTTTTAATCTTGGATAGCACACATCTTCCATTATTCCGTTTTCGTTATTCGTACATAATATAAATCTTCTATTGCCATTATCTTCTTTGTTTAGTTCTAAAACTGCTTGGCCAGTAGTGCCCGAGCCAGCAAAAAAATCTAATACAGTTATATCTTTATTAAATACATTGTTATTAGTGTCAAAGTACATACTTAAAAGATACTTAATAAAAGATACTGGTTTAGGGTAAGAAAATTTATTTTTATTTAGAATTTCTTTGAGCTCTTTACTGGCCTCTTCGTTAACGCCGGGTTTAATTCCTGTTTGTGACATAGCAACTAATGGATTATTCTTATTAGTAAAAATAAGTTGTTTTGGTGAAGTCTTTGACATTTTTTCTTCATGGTATATTGTTCTTATTGCAAAATTTTGTGTTTTAACCCAATATGTTGTTCCTTTTTCAAATTCTTCTAATACGGTTCTTTCTGACCATCTACTTCTAAAGGTTAATGTAAGAGCGGTTTTATTTACTCCGTTCTTAACTTCTACAGGGTTTTCTAATTTATATAAATCACTTGTACCATTAGTATAAACACCATCTTTAATGTTAAACTTAACCGATCCAATTGGAAAGGTTATTGTATTTACTGGGTTTGAGGCATTAAACAGCGGAGCGTCTAACAAATTGTTATTAAAACTTTCTACCAATAGCTCTTTAATTCCATTATTGAATTTATTTTTAGCATAACATAGCACATATTCAGCATTAGAATAATAATTGATCTTTTGTCTTCCAAAATGTTGTGTTTTTTCCCAAATAAACTTTGTTATTTTATTACTTTCCCCAAATATACTATTCATAAGAATTTCTAAATTAGCTTGTTCATTATCATCAATACTTATAAATATTACACCATCTTCTTTTAAAAGGTCCCAAGATAACTTCAATCTTTTTTCCATAAAGTTTAGCCATTTTGTATGCCTAAAACCATCTTCAAGATCAACAATTTTATCTTCATATATAAAATCATTATTACCAGTATTATATGGAGGATCTATGTAAATAACATCTATAATTCCTTCGCTATTGTTTATAGAATTTAATGATAAAAGTGATTGATAATTATCGCCTTCAATTAGAATATTATCAATTTCTCCATCATGGATATCCTTTTCATATATTCTATTAAGTATTGGAATATTAGTTTTACATTTTTCAACTATATCTTCAGGTGTTGCTTTCCTATCAAAATACAATCCATATTTTTCATTATTCAATTGCCTTCTTAAATCATCAA
>DUUN01000203.1 GCA_012841535.1 Gallicola sp.
ACTCCCTCCAGTAGCATTGGCAATCCTCCCGGATATAACAAAGCAGTTTTAATTCTAGATAGAGCTTCCTTCAAAGATCCATTTTTCCCTATTACATTATGGAAGTCATCTGTAGATTCATCTAAAATATTAAACAATCCTTCCAAACTCAGAAATTCATTAGTTTCAAATTTAATGCCATACAAGCTTTCCAAAGTTTTTTTAGAATAATAGTAAACCGGTCTGGATAAAACCTTTACCAGTTTTCCATCTTTAAACAATTCGTTTAAATATTCACTAGTTGCAGTTCTACTTAAATTTAAAGAAGAGCTAAAAAACTTCGTTGTAAACTGATTGGCATTATCCGAATCAAACATAAAAGTTATTTCATCAATTAACTCCTCTAATTCCTTTTTTGTTGACATATTGAACTCCTTTTCTAAATATTAGCATCTATCTATTTATAATACTCTTCTATAAAGACAATGCGACTAAATGACCTGTTTTTGTTTTTTTTCGACTGTATTTATATTTTTCCCGTCACTATTTATTATAGGACTAAAATTCCATATTGAATATTCATTACCTTCTTATTTTAGTTAAAGTAATTTTACTAAAATAAGATTTTACCTATATTTTTTACTCATAGCTTCTTACTTTTATAGGTTAAATTTACATATAAGATTAAATCTATATCAATTACTAATGGAATTATAAAAAGAGCATTTCAGATAAAAATAAATCTAAAATGCTCTTTTCTCAATTTAATGTATTGCCAAGATATTTATTTTTCAAAGTGTTGGTAGTCTGGATTTGTCCAACTGCCGCCCCACTTCCAACCATATTTTTGAAATATATTATATATTTTATCGTTTTTAAAAATCATCCACTCTAACTTTACCCCTCTATTTACATATGGTTGGCTTTCCTTTGGAATAGCAAGACCATTTTTTGTATAGGGATTATAAAGGGGATTTATATCTATAGCTAAACCCTGGGCATGTTTTGATAATCTATTAGTTCCTGCTATTAACCTATAATTAAAGCCTGAACTATTATTATCTGCCATAGATTTATTATCATCTGCTCCGTATTCGTCAATTAATTTAATTTTCTCAATAGGATATTTTATATCAAATAATTCCTGAAAAATATTACCTACTTCACTTCCAACTTTCTTATTTACAATTATTTCCCCATTTTTTATTTCACCATTAAAATCATAGTGTAGTAGAGGTATATAAACTAAATCATCAAAAGAAATCTTTGCATTATTTGGCAGGGAGACTCCTGTCATTTTTTCTTTAATATTACTTGGAATTTCTACAGGTTTAAAGAAATTATCACTTTCTCCTGTTAGCAAGCTTTCAGCAACTACATTACTAACTGAACCACCAGCTATTACAAAATTTGAAATGTTTTTTTCCTTAATATAATTTAAAATATTCCTATCTAAATTATTATCTTCAGTTAGTAGAATTGGGGCATCATATTTTTTACATAAACTTACTGCTGATAAGGCATCTGTATAATTTTCACTAGATGCTATTATTGTAAAATTAGCATTAGGATGTGATATTTTAGCTAGTTCTAATGAAGTAAGTATTCTATTACTTCCATATATTCTTTTTCCCTTTAAATTAGAAATGTCTACCGAAGCCTTCCCCCCTACAATATAATTAGAAGCTAAATTATATTCTTTTTCAATGTTTTTATTAACCAACTTAATTGGTAAATCTTCCTTTATGGATATGCCTACTGCTACAACAGAATCGGCATATTTTTCTCCAGTAACAACTGTGTAACCAATACTTGCTCCCTTTATTTTTTCAATTTCTGAAATAACTATATTATTTGTATCGTACCTATCTTTTCCTGCTAATATTTCTTTTTCATAATCTATTTTATCTACTATTTTATTTGATATAGTAGACTCTCCACCTACAATATATAGCTTTTTAACCTCAAGTCTTAATAATTCTTCTGCAACTTCATTTGGTATATTATCTTTACTAATTAAAAGAATAGGAGCATCTAGTACTGCTGCTAAAGATGTTGCAGAAAGAGCGTCTGGAAAATCATCTCCACTAACAATAACTGCATATTCACTTTTATTAAAACTATTTTTACTTATTTCCACAGCTGTCGTATACCTACTGTTACCTGAAATTCTTGTAGTAGAAATATTACTTGCACTTGAATAAGTTCTGTAACAAAATACAGTTACAAATGTTATTAGTAAAAAAATTCCTCCTATAATCCTATTTTTACTTTTTATCATATATCCTCCTATTTTTTCATAAATGAAGCAATATCATTTTGTAAATCTTTAATTGCTTCTTCCTTATTTCCATTTTTCAAAAATTCAATTAATTCATCATGTTGATGTGTATACCTATTAAAAACCTGTTTGTCCCAACTTGTCCAATAAAACTGTGAAAACACCAACATCTGTTTATTTAAAGCATTTTCTAAAGTTTCATAGAAGAATTCATCATGATAAAAAGAAGCTAGTTTTAAATGAAAGTCTTGATTTGTTTTCCAATATATTACAGGATCATCCCTGTCTGAGCTATCCATTTGCTCCCTGTGTAATCTTTCAAGTTCTTCAATATTATCATTACTTAATCTATCCCAATATTCATTTAAATATTTTGGCTCAATAATTAATCTAAATTTTAAAATCCCCTCTAAGTACTCATTTGAATAGTTAATTATCTTATAACCTAGTCTTGGTATACTTTTTAAAATACCGTCGTTACATAATTCGATTAAGGCATCTCTAACAGGAGCCTTACTAATATTGTAGTGATTCATTAGAGTCTTCTCATTAATAGTGTCGTCTAAACTATATTTACCAGAAATTATGTCTAATTTTAAACTGTTGTATACTTGTTCCCTTAAATTTAATGTCTTTTTCATACCCACCTCTTCATTGACAGTTACACATCTATCTGATATGATTAGTAATAATATCAGAAGATACATAAAGTTATATATACTATTATAACAAATACCGTTTATTAATCATAAGGAGCTAATTATGAAAGAACAATACTATGATAAATTTGAAGAAATTTTATTAGAAGACTTACAACAAGCATTAGGTTGTACCGAACCTATTGCCATTGCCTTGTGTGCTGCAAAGGCTAAAAGCATATTAAACAATATACCTACTAAGGTAATACTTCATTGCAGTAAAAACATTATTAAAAATGCAAAATCTGTAACAGTACCTAATTCCAACGGACTTAAAGGAATTGAAGTTGCTGCTGCCTTAGGAATAGTTGGAGGAAATTCCGATAAAAATCTAAAGGTTTTAGAAGATATTACAGAAAGTAATATTGAGGAAGCAAAAAAATTAATAGAATCTAAAATATTCACTATTGAAATTGCAGATGTACCAAATTTACTGTATATAAAAACTGAATTAATCTTTGAAAACGATGTAGTATCAGTGGAAATTAAAGACAGACACAGCAATATATCAAAAATAATTAAAAACAAGGAAGTAATTTATTCATCTGAAGATGACGACAGTAGCGACAACCAAGAGTGTGATAAATCCTTATTAAATATCCACAATATTATAGAATTTGCTAATTCTGTTGACCTATCAAAAAGAAAAGAGCTTACAGATAGATTGGACTTACAAATTGAATGTAATACAAATATATCTACAGAGGGATTAACCGGAAAATATGGTGCTGGTATTGGACATATAATATCTGAAACGTCTTTTGAAAGCGATATAAAATCAGAAGTAAAGTCCCGTACTACTGCTGCATCAGATGCAAGAATGGGCGGATGTGGATTGCCTGTAGTAATTAATTCCGGCTCTGGAAATCAGGGAATAACTACATCTTTACCAGTAATTACCTATGCAAATTCAATTAATGCTTCTAAGGACAAATTATATAGGGCCTTAATAGTTGCAAACTTAACTACAATACATCAAAAACAATTTATTGGAAAACTATCTGCTTTCTGTGGAGTAGTAAGTGCTAGTGCCGCTGCCGGTTGTGGAATTGGCTATTTAATGGGATTAAATGAAGAGCAAATCGAAAAAATTCTCGTAAATACCTTAGCTACATCTGGTGGTATAGTATGTGACGGAGCTAAACCTTCCTGCGCCCTTAAAATAGCAGTTTCCTTAGAAAATGCCTTCTTAGCTATTGATATGGCCAAAAGAAATATAGTTTTTGATTCCGGTGATGGCATTGTTGGTGAAAATGTTGAAAAAACCATTGAAAATATTGGTAGAATGGCTTCAGTTGGAATGAAAAATACAGATGATGAAATTTTAAATATTATGATTGGAAAATAATTTTCAAAAAGACTATTATTAGATAATATCTAAATATAATAGTCTTTTTCCTTTTAATATATAATTTATTCTACTTATTTTCAACTAAAACTATAACTATTTCAGAATCTTCAATAAAATCTACTGAGATAGTATTTTCTCCGTTAAAGTTTAAAACATCTCCTTGTTTTAAATTATAGTCTTCCTTTTCATTTAAACGGACTATAACATTGCCCTTAATTAAGGAAAAAACAACATCTTCTCCAAGATGGTTATGAGCTGGAATATTATCTCCTCTACCTGCTAGTTTTTTTACTACCTTATAGTTTTTCCCTTTAAATATAGGTCCAATTTCATTTTTTATAATTCCTAACATTTTAATTCCTCCTATTTAAATCTATAATATATATAATATTAAATAAAATCCGTAATATATGTTACAAAACTTAAACTTTCTAATGATTTATTATGATATTTTATCTATTAAATACAAGTATAAATTCTTCTCCTAGTCATTAGGGTATATATAATAATAGAATAATTAAATAGTGCTTTTAAAAATAATTATAACTGTCCATATATGACTAAAATTAAGTATTTAAACTTAAGATTTAACAAAAAAGGAGATAAAAATGAAAACCGATATTATACTAACAGATTTAGAAAATAAATACTATAATAAACTGTCTAAAATGGAAAATGAATTTGAATATGAAAATAAATATACAAATATACAATATGATGAAAATAAAAACCAAGTAATACTACAATTAAATCCTATAAAAATTATTATCGATTTTAATAATGATAGAATTAATAGTCAATATAATATAGACAACCTTGAAAATATTTCCCAAGAAATGGAAAATATTAAAGAAAGACTTTTTAAATTTGGAGAAGAAATACTATATAGTCACACAAAATATTTTAAAGATTATGAAACAAAAGAATATAGTCTTAAACTAAAGGACAAAGACCTTTACCTAGTGTTTTTTAAACCTTTACAAAGATTTGAAATATTGAAATTTGAAGATATCGATGAAAAATACTATGACTATAAATTCACCATTCCAAATATAGAATATATGTCAAAAGATACCTATTGGGACGGATTTAATACTACTTTAATAGCCCAATTAATAGACTTTGATTATTTTGAACTTGTAGAATAGGACAACAGTTTTAAAGGGACATTTCTAAATGAAATGTCCCTTCTTTTTTCATACATATAAATAATATAAAAACTAATTTTTAACTTCCTTTAATTAATTTATTTTTCTAATAAATTTCCTTCTTTGTCAACAAACCCTTCCATAGTATTATCTTCCACATTTTGATCAATTACATAATCTTCTTCTTTTTTATAATTATAAGAATAGAAAGCCACCCCTTTATAATATTCTGTACTCCCATTTAAATTTTCTTTCAAATTATAAAAAGGATTTATATAATCATAGATTGATGTATATTCTTTATTCCCAGTAAAATAAACATACCTCATAGTTGGATTATCTTTAAAAATTATCTTTCTTTCTATTATTGGTATAGAACGTCCATAGATTACTCCTGTATCTTCAATTTTTTCTGCATGTGTTAAGCCCTGTGCCTTAATATAATCTTCTATACGCTCTGCAGCTCTTTTTTCAATCAATTGCTCAGTTATCATAAACGAGAGAATATATACTAGGACAAAGGACACAATAAAAACTAATACCTTATGTTTAGATAAGAATTTCATCAACATATCACTTCCTATAGGATTTTTTATTATAGTTACTTATAATTTATTCCAGTATAACATTTCAAACGAGTCTTCAGATTACAAAATCCTAACAATTAATAAAAATTATTAAAGATGCAAATTTTATAGACTTTGCTCTAGTTTCTTCTATTAAAAGAAAGAGGGGCTATTGAGCCTCCCCTTCACCTTGTGATTTACATTCTAGTTTAGTTCTATTAAAAGTAAAGCCTGCTGCTGTACTATAACCTATATCGTCAATTTCCATTCTAGTTTAGTTCTATTAAAAGATAAATGGTGAATTTTATTTATCTAGTTTTGAACCATTTACATTCTAGTTTAGTTCTATTAAAAGCCTTTTAAGCATTTTAGGTATTATAATCGACTAGCAAATTTACATTCTAGTTTAGTTCTATTAAAAGCAAGCTTTAAGGTAGCTTTAATCATTCCGATTAAAATTTACATTCTAGTTTAGTTCTATTAAAAGTATTCCTTTTTGCATAACCTGAACTATCTCTTTCCTCATTTACATTCTAGTTTAGTTCTATTAAAAGTTCTTTGTAAATTTTCTAATTCTGAAATTCTAAGACATTTACATTCTAGTTTAGTTCTATTAAAAGGAATCAGAACGAATTGAGCGAGATGAGCAAAGCATTATTTACATTCTAGTTTAGTTCTATTAAAAGAAAAAGAAATCTCCTGTTCTGCCATAAAAGAAATTTATTTACATTCTAGTTTAGTTCTATTAAAAGGTAAATAATACTTATAATAGAGAACAAATAAAACAAATTTACATTCTAGTTTAGTTCTATTAAAAGTTAATAATTTCATCCCACCAATCTAAAATCGCGCAAATTTACATTCTAGTTTAGTTCTATTAAAAGTATTGTAAGCCAGTAGGTGCATCTTCACCAAGAAAATTTACATTCTAGTTTAGTTCTATTAAAAGTTTTCTTTGGCGATAATGCATTCAGATGTTGCAACATTTACATTCTAGTTTAGTTCTATTAAAAGTATTGGTATTATTATCGTTGTTATTATTTGGTTCGAATTTACATTCTAGTTTAGTTCTATTAAAAGGGAGCATTACGGAGTAGATGGGACAAGCCAATTAGGATTTACATTCTAGTTTAGTTCTATTAAAAGGGATTCATAGTAAAAGTTTGTACTTCCAATTTCCGTATTTACATTCTAGTTTAGTTCTATTAAAAGATATACTATAGATGCCTAAATTCTCTTTTAAAGAAATTTACATTCTAGTTTAGTTCTATTAAAAGGAGGCTTTAGAAAATGAATAAATCCGATTTTATAAATTTACATTCTAGTTTAGTTCTATTAAAAGAAAACTAGGGTGTACGATTAACGTTTAGGAGCATTATTTACATTCTAGTTTAGTTCTATTAAAAGGACGATTTAGAGCTAGACGGGGAGTTTATCCAATTATTTACATTCTAGTTTAGTTCTATTAAAAGGATGTGGCATATAAGGTTGCAGTGGATGTTTTAAATTTACATTCTAGTTTAGTTCTATTAAAAGATGATACTAAAATGATTAACGTAGTAAATTTAGCAATTTACATTCTAGTTTAGTTCTATTAAAA
>DUUN01000796.1 GCA_012841535.1 Gallicola sp.
AAAAATTTTTATCCTGTAAAAGTCAATGAAAAGGTCTATATTTCCAACTATCATGGATTCTCAAGACACATTCTTAAATTATATGGATACTTAATTCATGAAAAATTAAGAAATATAGATATTTTAAAGTCGGTTGATGATAGTGATGTAAAGACTTTATATGAACTTAATATAGGACTAGATGTAACAGAGGCTGAAGAAATTTCATATTTTAATCTAGCCGTAAAAAATATTGATACTGAATACATAAAAGCAAATTGGAATAAATATGTCGAAAAAATAAAAACTAAGTTCTTGCCTAACAGTCTAATTCCGTATAATGCTATTTTAATTTTAGCAATTGAACTTTTAAGTAATTACGAGAGTATTAGCAGTTTTTATCAAAATTACTTTCCTGTAATTATTGTCGACGAATTTCAAGATACAAATATATTAAGCTGGAAATTGCTAAAGCTTTTAATCACTGATAAATCTAAAATTATATTTATGGGAGACTCCTTACAAAGAATTTATGGGTTTATTGGAGCTATACCTAATTTAATGGCAAGAGTTGAAAAAGCACTTAACATGAAGAGAATTGAACTAGCAAAAAACTATAGATTTAAAGACAATCCTGAAATGCTCCTTTTAGACAAGAACATACGGTTAAATGCAGAAAATGTGATGAATCCAGCTATTACGAGGAATGCCAAAATTCCATTTGTCGTTAAGGATAATCAGGAGGATGAAGTCAATTGGGTTTGCAACAAAATCAAAGAGTTACTACGTACCGATGTAAATACAAAGATAGCTGTTTTAGTTAAACAAAGAAGCAATAATGTTGATATGTTAATTTCGGAGCTGCAGAATCAAGGTATAGATTATTTCTTTGGTTTATTTAAAGATGATGATCCAGAATATCTATATTTTCATAGAGTATGTGCACATGAATTAAGTGAATACCTTAAGAATGATATTGGTAGGAGAGTTTCGAAAGCCATTTTGGACAAAATGTATATAAAAATTAAGGAGTATTTTAAAGACAAGAGAACTGCAACTATTGAATCTTTATTAGTTCTTTTAAAAGTATTCTTGGATAAAATAGTTGATGAATATTCCTTTTTAAGTACTGAAGATAAGATAACTTTTATTAGAGATACTTTTGAAAATAATGTTTTGAAACAACATATGGAGAATATAAACAAGAATGTAATTCTATCTACAATACATGGAGCAAAAGGACTAGAATGGCCTTATGTTATTATGCCAGACATGGAACAATTTGTATTTCCGAGTTATTATAGCCTTTGTGGAATGTGTAATTTTGATACTAGGATGGTGCAAGGTGCCAAATGTATTTTAACAAATCCTAAAAAGGTAGAAGAGAAATTCTTAGAAGAATTAAGTGTTTTTTATGTTGGTGTAACGAGGGCAAGAAAACAAGTGTTTTTCTCTTCGAGCAAGGAAAGAATTGATTATCAAGGCAATTCAAAAAGAACATATATAAGTTGTATGTTGAATCGACCAGGAATAGAATATAGTGCTTAATTATTTGACGTTCTATATAGGAGCCAATACTATTAGCATATGGATATTGCTTTGTGTGAAGGTATCTTAGATTTAATATTGGGTAGTGACAAGAGAATGAAGATTTAGCCCAACATTCTATTCTATATACAAGTTATATATACAAAATTAATAAAAAAGCCGCTTGCTTTATTATCCAGCAAAGTAAGCGGCCTTTTGCGTGAAAGGAGGAATTTAAAGTGACAAAAATAATCGCCCTTGCCAATCAGAAGGGGGGCACCGGTAAAACGACCACGACAGTTAACCTTGGCGTCGGTCTTGCTACACAGGGTAAAAAGGTGCTCCTGGTAGATGCTGATGCGCAGGGGAATCTGACAGATTCGCTGGGTTATCAGGAACCAGACAATCTGCCCGTTTAATTGGCTACTATCCTTACTAAAATTATGATGGAAGAGCCGTACAAGGCAGATGGAATGGATTTCTTCCGCTGGAACATCCTCCGGGAGAAGCTCAGGCAGACTTTGGTGAGGCTCGCTTTATAGAGAATGGAATTACATATGACGGATATTATTTAAATCTGTCCTATCCT
>DUUN01000328.1 GCA_012841535.1 Gallicola sp.
ATCAATTCCCAAACCGCCTGGGGTTTTTGAATGAAATAAGATTTCTGTCTTGCCTTTCGGATTGTTTTTGCCTGCCACAATAATTGCAATCTCATAACTCCTATCTTTTTCGAAGCCTTTGCTGAGTGTGTCAAATATATCGTCTGCGGTTCCGGAAACTCCGATTCTAACAGTTTGCATGAAGCTCACATCCTAATCCTTTGATAAAACCCCATACATTATATGCCCCCCGAAATTAAAGAGTGAAAAACATTATTGTGCCTAAATCCATTACCTCTTCATCACTTAAATTAATTATTTCTACACCTTTTTCACGTAAAAATTTTTCAATTTGAGTATAGGACTCCAAGTTCATTATATTCCCCGCAACAGCCAATTTATGATCATCTATTTTTCCTGTTGAGCCACCAATAAATCCCCATTTAACGCCTTCCAGTCTTATGTTTTTTTGCGGAGGGATAAGAAGCGACTCTATTCCTCTTTTGACAGCTTCTTTATGTATCCCTGTGTCTGATGTAATAATTACATTGCTGCGAACTAGACAAACTGAGCATGCTGTATATCCTTGCCTGACATTTACCAGTTCCAAATTTCTTTTTTCCGCTTCCCTTATTATTGTTTTATCCGTTGAATCTACCCTATGAAATAAATGTTTCCCAATTATAACGGCATTATACTTAATTTCCCCGGGATAATATTTTTCCGGTGGTTCACTGCCTTCCATCAAAGTTATGCCGTATTTTTCCAGCTCGTCAAGCAATTTTTCATCAGTGCCCGGTGCATAAATAATTTCATTATTGCTTAATCTAAATAAAAAAATATCAGGGTGGGATGAGCAAGTTTTTGACACGCCTTTATAAGGCCTGGAAAAAACTATTTTGTAACCCAGACTTTCAATGCTTTTCAAAATTTTGCTGCTGGCTCTGATATCGATTACTGCAAATTTCTTCATATGCATCCTTTGAAAAGTTTTTATTACATATTTATATTGTGTCTCATTATAGCTTATCATTTTTGTGAAATCTACCGTATATAACCATTCATAAACTTATTTTTTTAGGGAAATATATTTTTGGGAGGAATCGATATGACAATTATCAATTGTTCTTCAAATTGCTTATATCAAATTGACGGCATCTGTCATAGAGACAGCCTCGAAACAGATACCTTAACAAGCAATGGAGAATGTGTATTCTTTGAAGATCGCTCTTCCTCCAATGCAGCATCACTTAAGTATGGTGAAGAGCCTGCTAATAATTAGGAAAAGGAGTTGTTAGGAATGACCAGAACACCTCTTGACAGAATAGCACTTGTTCTTGTTATTATCGGTGCCTTGAATTGGTTATCGGTAGGGTTATTCCAGTATGATGTCGTAGCCAATATTTTTGGCGGGGCATCAACTCTCGGCAGCCGGATAGTTTACTCAATTGTAGGATTGGGTGGATTATTTGCATTAAGCCTTCTCTTTAGAAGCGCTGAGGATGTACGGGAATAATTTAACAGAATAAATACAGAGTAAGAGCAAAAAATAAGTATGAACCCAAAAAAGGGTGATAAGAATTTACTAGGAGGAATCAAAATGGCAAATAGAAGTAAGACTGATTTTAACAAATTAAAATATGAAGTAGCTAATGAATTAGGTGTTAATCTTAAGCAAGGTTATAACGGCGACTTGAGTGCTAGGGAAGCCGGAGCTATAGGCGGAAACATTGTTAGAAAAGTTTTTGAATCTTACACAGGAAACAACTACTATACTGGACAATCTGACGAAACTCAGAAAAACCGCTAAATAGCCAAATTCAAAAGCTATTAATCTAAAAAGGGCCAAATTGGCCCTTTTTGTTTTTGTATCTTATCCCTGTTCAAACACCATTCTCTATCGCATAAATAAATTATAGACAAGATTTCAAAGAGAGAATTTATGCCAAATCAGATTTTATTTTATTTGATATATGCTGCAGTGGTAGTGATATTGATATTTTTTCCGGAGATAATGCCCCGGTGTTCCCACTGTAAAAAAATAAAATTCCGCTTCAGATTTAAGCTGCATAAATGTATTAGCTTGTCATTGACGTACAAAGGGAATATGTCAATTTGCAAAAAGTGTTTTTTCGTGGAAGACATAACATCCTTTGAAAAATTGAAGCATTTACAGGATACCAATAAACGTGTAAAATACAAAACTAAATTTATGATTAAATGAAAGAATCAGCTTTTGTGAAGTCTCAATCTTTGGCGCCTTCTATAATTCGGCTTGGGGTTTTCATCTATAATCCTGATAAAAGTCTTGTACATATTATCCAGAATAATGTCCCAATTCTTTGATAAAGCAAATTCTCTGGCATTTTTACTGCATTCTCTTCTAAAATTATCATCTTCTATAAATTCAATCATTCCCTGAGCGAAAGAATCAGGGTTCTTTGGTTCTGTCAAAATGCCATTATATCTGTCTTTCACCGAATCAAGAACACCTCCGGAAGCTGCTGCTACTACTGGAAGCCCAGATGCCATTGCCTCCACAACAACATTTCCGAAAGTTTCCGTAGTTGACGGGTAAGCAAAAAAGTCAGCAGACGCATACATTTGAGCGAGTTCTTCACCTTTTCTATAACCGGTAAAAATAATTTCATCGCCATACTCTTGCTGAAACTTATGCCTTACAGGCCCGTCACCTGTAATAACCAGGCTAATACGGTCGCCGTATTTTTCCTTTATGTTTCTGAAAGCATTTATGAGAACATCTATATCCTTTTCCATTGCAACCCGGCCA
>DUUN01000699.1 GCA_012841535.1 Gallicola sp.
CAAAATAGTTTTAGTATTAACAATTTAAATTAATTTTGTATGAAGAATTTAGAATTTATGGATCTCAGTACACAGGAAGTGAAAGAGTTGAGTGGAGGAGGAATTGGGTTTGCTTTACTATTGGCTCTTGCTTATGATATTGTGAGTAATTGGGATGATAGTGCACGCAGTTTTCAGAGTGGCATGGATTATGTTATGGATTTGTAATTAATTTAAAAGATAAATTGTTAGAAAATGAAAAATTATAAATTTACAAAACTTGATGAAAAAACTCTTTTAGAGGTACTTGGTGGAAGCACACTTTCCGATGCTGTGTGTTGGTTTTTTGGAGCACTCTTCATTACTCCCGGGAAGATGGCTGTTGATGGAGCCGCTGGGCACGAAGTTATGAATAAATGATTGTTTTTATTGGTAGTAGCGAAATAGTTTTCCGTTTCGCTACTACCTAGTTTGTAAAGTGCTTATATTCTTATGGATATAAGTCTCTGCATATATAAGCTCGCTAAATATTAAGGAGGTGGGATGTTTTTTTAACTTGATATTAAGACAGCTAATATTTTATTGCAGCTAATCAAAGCAAAAGGCATTTTAAAGAAAGGCTTTTTATATTAACATAAGAAACAAAAATGAAATGCTCTATTAAACAACAGCCCCACTGTACCTAGCACTCTGTGGTAGAAAGAACTATATAGTCAATGATGGATAAAGGAATGGATGTTAAATAAAAACATAAACAATACTTTTAATATGAAACATAATTATAATTTATTCAGAGGGAAAATTACTTGTAAAAAAGTCTTGATTTTTTTAATGATTCTGCTATTATATAACATAATCAGCAATGCTCCTGAAAGCATTAATAGCTTTAAAAAAGGGATGAATTATTGTTTAAATTTAGGCAATACTGATTACAAGCCTATGGAGTAGGAAAACGCTCATTATCTACTGTAATTGAAATTAAGTGAAACACCTTTTCAATTATTAAATAGAATGCCGTTGTCAAAATGATGTTCTCATTTATTTATATTGCTTTAAGGGTTCCTTTATTTGATAAATTTGCCACTAGAACCAATCTACGTATGGTAAAGGCAGAGATGCAGACCCAATCTGTGAAGATACTGGAAATAGAGAAAACGTTGAAAACGGAAGCGTTGAAAATAAAAACCGATTTGATTAACTTACAGCAAAAAGTGATCACAGCGAACCTGTCGGTTGTTGCACATAAAGAGGCTTTTCGCTTCTCAACTGAGAAGTTCAATGCTGGAAAAATATCGGTATATGAACATCTACAGGCCAAACAAAAACTGGCAAACAGCCAATCACAATCAGTCCAGGCAAAGTATGAACTGGCTTATAAACTGGCTGTCTATGATTATTATTATCGTTGAATAATAAAAAACCATCATTATTTACATTAGATACATTATGACACTTTTTCAACAAATAGATCGAATGAAGTATATTCATTATCTTATCAGAAGGGAACACACTGGAAATCCAGAACACTTTGCACGTAAGTTACAACTTAGCAAAAGACAACTTTTCAATATTTTAGAGGAAATGCGAATATTGGGTTTAGATATTCGTTATAGTAAAGTAAGAGAAACATATTTTTATAACGGAGATAAATATCTGGAAATTTCCTATTCTTTACGAGAATTATCCGAAGAAGAAGTGAAAAATATTTATGCTGGTATAATATTTTTCTCAAAGTGCAATTTTATTTCACTCTACCCCACTGATTTTATCTCTGTAATTTAGAAGTGCGCGAATAAGTTGCAGAAACATCATTATTTAATAACAATTTAATTTTAATTTAGTATGAATAATTTAGAATTTATGGAGTTGAATGCTCAGGAATTGGAGAGTGTAAACGGTGGTTTGGGACCGTTTATAGCAGGCATAATTATCGGTATGCTAGTAGCCGAGATGCTGGATAAGAATGCCCATTCTGACTTTGAAGAAGGAAGACAAGCTTTTCGTGATAGATTAAACTAGTTTATTAATATGGAAACGAATTATTTTATACCTTTAATAGAAATAGAAACGGTAGAGGTAGAAGGGGGTAGCTATCTATCTTTTGGATTTGGATTTGTTTACGAAGCTATAAGAGTTTATGGAGGACAAGCCTTAGACTGGATTGGGAACAATTATAATGGTAATGAAACGTTGATGAACTGTATTTAAATAATTGTTTAATTATAAAGCGGATTTAGTATAATCCGCTTAAATTTTACTGAATAGAGTTATGAATAGACAGCTGTTTTTGTTATTTGCACTTATATTAGCTACCTTAATGTTTTATATAAGGTCATGTGTTGAATCTACTTCTTGGATAAATATTTGGGGGATTTATTTTTTTGTTATTCCTGTTTTATTCTTATTATCTATAAGATTCATTGGTAAAGAAGTAGATTATAAGTATCCGACAATATACACCTTTGGAGTCTTAATCAGTATCTTATTATATAGAGGTGACTGGGCAGATAGTTATATTATACATAGAGTATTGGCTACGTTATCTGGAACATTTGTGTCAATCTTAATCTATCTTTGTATAAAGAGAAAATACAATGAAAGAAACGAAATATGATAAATAAGATAATCATAATACTCAGGAAAAGTAATTTTTGCTTTTCTATATTATATCTATTTGTATTGTTCTTAATGTTTTATATTATTTGGACTCATGTTTATTATCATATTTTCGAGAAATATGACATCCTATTTTCTCCTACACCCAATGAAACAATAATGACGCAAGGTCTTGGTAAGCAAATGTTTTTAGCTGTTATTTTAGCCCCGCTCATTGAAACATTGATTTTTCAAAAGTGGGTTTATCAATTACTTTCTTTGGTGGGCTGGTTAAAACAAAATAAGATTTTGATTATTTTTATTAGTGCAGTGATATTCGGGCTGATTCATTTCTATAGTTTATCATATGTAATTTACAATTTCTTTGCCGGTGCTTTGTTGATGTTTGCTTATATTGTTAGAATTGAGAAAAAACCCTACTGGATAGTGACTGTATTACATGGATTGATGAATTTATTTTCAATCTTGATAGATCCTGTTGAAAAAATGATATTTAACGTCGCGTAAAACTTTATATTTTTTGTCACTGTAAATATCGTTCCATAGAATAAATTGTCCAATAATATTCAGCTGTATTTGAAAATAGTCTAATATATTGCAAATATTCAAGCACAGTTGAAAATTTAGTTCTAAAATAACTTCCTCTTTTAAGATCTCCACTCACCTTTCAAGGCGTTCTTCTGTAAGATCATACAGTATCTTTTAATCCCTAAACGTACTATAAATGCGGAAACTGTTTGCTGGTACATTTATAGTCATTGTAGATGATGTAACATTAAATGTTTCAGACTGATTCATATAGTTGTACCAAGTGCCTGTTGCTGGGAATTTAGTACTTGCTGTAATAGGATCGTTGGTGAAATTACC
>DUUN01000340.1 GCA_012841535.1 Gallicola sp.
AAAGCTAGGAATTTACCTAGCTTGAATTCTTCCATTTTTTAAATACAATAATCTATCACCTAAAATCTCGGCTTCTTTTTCATTGTGGGTGATTAAAATAACTGGAATATTTAAATTTTCTATAATACTTTTAAATTCAGTATATAATTTGTTTTTTAGCTTACTGTCTAAAGCTGAAAATGGTTCATCTAGCAAAAGTAATTCTGGCCTTGTAACCAATGTTCTAGCTAAGGCAACCCTTTGTTTTTCTCCCCCGGAAATTTCAGCTGGATAATTGTTTAAAAGATGTTCTATTTTTAATAAGTTTATAATTTCAGTATAGATTTTCTCATCTTTTATAGCAAACTTAATATTTTTTTTAACAGTCATATTAGGGAAAAGTGCAAAATCTTGAAAAACATAACCAATCTTTCTATTTTGAACCTTTTCAGATATTTTATTTTTAGTGTCTACTAAAATCGAATTATTTAACTTTATATATCCCCTATCAGGTTTCATTAAACCGGATATTATATTTAATGTAGTTGTTTTTCCTGAACCTGATTCTCCTTGAATAACTAAAATTTCTTTGCCTAATTCAAAATCTAAATCTAAGGTAAAATGATTAAGTTTTTTATTTATATTGACTATTAAATTAGACATTAATTCATCCTCTTCTTTTTAAGCCATTTATTTAACAAATATATATTTATAAAGCTAAACAATATTACAATTAACATTAGCACATTTGCCTTTTCCTTGTTGTTACTTTCCACAGCATAATAAATTGCCAATGGAATTGTTTCTGTTTTGCCTGGAATATTTCCAGCAACCATTAATGTTGCACCAAATTCCCCTAAGGCTCTTGAAAAGGAAAGTACAATACCACTTACTATTCCTGGTAATGCTAGTGGAACAGTAATTTTAAAAAATATTTTTATATTTGATACTCCTAAGGTTTTTGCCGCCTTTTCATAGACGGGATTTACACCTTGCAAGGAAGATTTTATACTCTGATACATTAACGGTAATGAAACAACTATAGATGCAATACAGGCTGCTACCCAAGTAAAAATAATCCTAATACCAAATACCTCTTCCAAAAAAACACCAATAGGACCTCTTCTACCTAAGAGAATTAACAATAAATATCCAACTATTGTAGGAGGTATTGTCATTGGTAGTGTAAATATAACCTCTAATCCATCTTTAAAGGGAAAATTATACTTTGTAAATACATGGGCAAAAAAAGTTCCAATGATTAAAGTGAAGAAAGTTGAAATAGTTGCTACTTTTAAGGAAAGAATAATTGGCTCCCAAATATTCATTAGTCTACAACAAATCCATATTTTATTAGTATATCTTTTGCTTCATCGGTTTTAAGATATTCTAAAAATTTTCTTGCAGCATCTTTTTCCTTACTTTCGGAAATAACTCCACCAGGATAAACTATTGGATCATGATTAGATTCATCAATTTCTTCAACTATAACTACATTTCCCTCTCCTATTGCATCACTTTTATAAACAAATCCTGCTCCAGCTTCACCTGTACTTACATAGGATAAAACTGCTCTTACATCTTTAGCAAAAACATATTTATCCTCTAATTGACTCCATAAGTTCAAGCTTTCTAAAGATTGTTTTGCATATTGTCCAGCAGGAACTGATTTCGTTTCCCCTATTGCAATTTTTTCATCTATAGATTCTAAATCTGAAATATTTTTAACAGTAGACTCTTTAGGAGTTATTAATACTAAAACATTTTTTAAAATAGTACCAACTGAATCCTCATCTATTAATTTAGATTCTACTAATTCATCCATATTTTTAGTACTGGCAGAAATAAATAAATCTACACCTGCTCCTTCTTCAATTTGTTTTTGTAAAGTACCGCTTGCCCCATATGTAAATTCCAATTCTATATTTTCTTTTTCTTTAAATATAGGTTTCATTTCATTAAAAGCATCAGTTAAGCTAGCTGCTGCAGCTACTGTTATTTTACTACTAACCTTTTCCTCTATTTTGTTTGTTTCTTTTATGTCCTCTGTAGCAGTTGTATTATTATTTGAGCACGATGCAAATAATACTGTAAATACTAATACAACTGCTATAAGAATGAAAGAATTTTTTCTTTTCATATTTAATCACTCCTAACGTTATATTATTATTAGTATATCGCTTGCAAGTAATTATTTCAAGTATCTATTTATTATATCTAAATATCTTTTATCCTTTCTATAAGAATCAAAGTCTTGGTCTATTAAAGAATAATCTGCTATTCTAGGATTTAATTCACAGGAAATTTCTAAATCATCCATAGCTTCATCAACTTTTTTAAACTTTAAATTTACACAACTTCTATTATAAAATAAATTTGCCGATGTTGGTATATTTTCTATTCCTTTATTTAAGATATTATAACTTTTCTCATACTCTTCATTTTCAATATATAAGGCTGATAAATTTAAATATATATTACTTTCCTGTAGATTTAATTCTAAAGCTGTTAAATAGTATTTTTCTGCATTATTATAATCATTTAATCCCTTATATGCTATGCCTAAATTAAATACAGACAAATAGTAATTTGGATTAATTTCAATAGATTTTTTTAAAAACTCTATAGCATCTTTATACCTAGAATTTTGTTCAAAAATACTTCCTAAATTATTATAGGCCATGTAATCCTCTGGATGTTTCTCTATTGTTTTTTTATAATATAAAACAGCTTCTTCAACCTTACCTTTTCTGTCATATAGATCAGCTAAAAAAAACAAAGCATCTCTAAAAGTACTATCTATTTTCAAAGATTCTAAATAATATTTTTCTGCTTCTGTAAACTTATCTAAATAATCATACATTACAGCAATTCCATAATAGGCTTCTTTTATTTTTCCAAATTTTTCTAAAATAATTTCATAAGTTTCAATAGCCTTATATTTTTTATCTAATTCAAAATATATTTGAGCAATATTTAAATATATATTTATATACTCATCTTGAGAATTTTCAAAATTTAAAGCTTTAAAATAATATTTTAAGGCTTTTTCCAAATCCTTATTAATGTAAAAACTGTTGGCTATATTTATATAGTTATTACTTCTTCTAAATTTTTCCATAAATGTAAAAGAAGTGGTTTCCCACTTCTAGAAATTTGTCCTTCCTATAAATTTTTTATCAGTTTCAATACAAGGCTCAACTTCTAAATCCCAACTTGCATTAATACCTGCTAAAGCAGCTAATTCTTCATAATAATACATAACAATACCTGCATCAGTTAAATTTACATTACCTTGAAAGTCATCAATAAATAAATCAATTTTACCATCTTTTATTAAAAATCTCCAAGGTTGCTTATTAAAGGCAGATGGAGCATTTCTTAAATAGTAAAATATTTCATCTAAACCATAACCTTCTAATTTTTCTACAGTAGCTGGAGTATTAAAGTCATTAAAATAAACAAATTCTTCCATACTTAATCTATTACTATATGGCTCATCTGTAAGTATAGATTGAGTAATTGGTTTTCCAAATGCTAAAATAAAATCTATAGTTTCATTTAATTTAAAAACATTTTCTTTAATTTTATTATCAACGGAAAATAAACTAACCCAGCAAGTACCAAATCCTAAATTTGATAATTTACCAATTATATCTTCCAAGTAATATGAACCGTATATGTAGGCTTTATCATTTAAATCTGACATACCTAGTGTTATATAGGCTGGGGCCTCTATCATTACTCCTGAATAACCACCTTCACCTTTTAAACCATCGAAAATATCTTTTCCGTTAAATAATCTATATTCTACACCATATTTTTTAGCTTCCTTATTTACATCATCTAGTATTTCCTCAACTAATGATATTTCTTTCTTCGATAATTTTTTATTTTTATATTCTCTAGATGATTTTCTTTGCTCCATAAATTCATTTAATCTCATTAAAAAACTCCTTTATTTTTATTTCTGATTATTATTCTGATATAATCAATTTGGTGATTAAATGATTATATCAGACCAACAAAAAAAAGCAATTTCACACAACAATGGTCCGGCACTGGTTTTAGCTGTGCCTGGTTCAGGTAAAACTACTGTTTTGTTAAATAGAATCATATACTTAAATAATACCCAATCTGTGGAATATAAACAAATTTTAAATTTAACTTTTAGTAAAACACAAGCAAGTGATATGAAAACCCGTTTTAATATAATGGATAAAAATAATAATGCAGTTTTTTCAACTATTCATGCCTTTGCCTTTAATGTAATAAAATTATATTCTAGAAAATATAAAGTAAATTTAAAATTAATTGAAGGAAATAATATTTTTAATAAATATAAGCTATTAAAACGTATTTTTTATGAATCTTATAAAGCCCCTCCTTCAAATGATGATTTGGATTATTTTTTTACAAATTATGGTTTAATAAAAAACAATATGTTAAGTTTAGAAACTTTAAATAATAACCATTTCTTTGATATTGCTTTAAAATATGAAGATTATAAAAAAAGAAATAATTTATTTGATTTTGATGATATGTTAACCTATGCATACAATATCTTGAAAAATCATAATGATATTTTAAAAATTATTAAAAAGAATTATAAATATTTTCAATTAGATGAAGGACAAGATGCAAGTTTAATTCAATTTAAAATATTGGAACTAATCGCCTATCCAGAAAATAATATATATATTTTAGCAGATGATGATCAGTCAATATATTCTTTTAGAGGAGCT
>DUUN01000061.1 GCA_012841535.1 Gallicola sp.
AAAACTAAAACTCCTTTCTTTTATTCTGATTAAAGTTTTACATTACTCAAATTTTACAGCATCCTAAAACGCAAGGCGATTTAATACTACAGTAGAAAAGGTTTTACATTACTCAAATTTTACAGCATCCTAAAACGACTTAGGAGTCATGATTGAGCGTAGATTAGTTTTACATTACTCAAATTTTACAGCATCCTAAAACTATTCTGCGGTTCTCTTAGGTAACTCATTAGTTTTACATTACTCAAATTTTACAGCATCCTAAAACTTTAGTTATAAAGAGATAGCAACATTATTAGTTTTACATTACTCAAATTTTACAGCATCCTAAAACGAAAAATTGAGCGGTCAAGTTGGCGAATTGGTTTTACATTACTCAAATTTTACAGCATCCTAAAACCCTAGATCCCTTTCCTCCCTAGATCCCTTTGTTTTACATTACTCAAATTTTACAGCATCCTAAAACCGCTGTTGTGGTTAATTTAAATTTAATATAGTTTTACATTACTCAAATTTTACAGCATCCTAAAACTATACTTGTAGTTGTTATTGGTATGTAGGTGTTTTACATTACTCAAATTTTACAGCATCCTAAAACATAGTTACGCCATTATCAAGTGTGTGTTTTGTTTTACATTACTCAAATTTTACAGCATCCTAAAACCTCAAATTGATTTTTTCTTGATCAAATACGTTTTACATTACTCAAACTTTACAGCATCCTAAAACTAAAACCTCAAAATTGGTTTAGAATGCTATAAAGAAGCGTCCTTCATTACTTATATTATAGCATATAAAACCTTATTTTTTCAAGGTTTGAACAAATTCTTTGACAGCATCGCTCTTATATACCGTATCAGGATCTATTTCAATCTTATAATCAAGATTATATAATTTATTAAAGAAATATGATGTTATAAAAATCTCACTATCATTTGTGTTTGCAATATTGTTTTTTAAATATAGATTAATATAGTTCTTTAAAACACTATTTAATTTTTGTTTTTCAATTTCAACCGGCCACATCAATTTCAAATATGAAATTGTCTTTTCAAAATCAAAGTTTTTAACCTCATCAACAATTATTATATTATTTTCTTTCGGTGAATTGATTTCAAACACATAAACATTTTCTTGCGAAATGAAATCTATATGAAAGTAGTCATAGTCTTTAAATATAATAAATGTCTTTTTTGGATTCCTTTCAATAAGATGATTTAATAACTTGTCAATTTTTTTTATATACTCCGGTAATGATATTTCTAAATCAAGATTGCTAAAGGTCAAAAAAAGTTTTTGAATATCAATTGCAAAATTAACATCATATTCAAATAATGAACGCTTTATATTTCGATAAAATAAATCATCTAGATATTCAGTTATTTCCTCTACCTTATCCTTGATACTTTGGTTTATTTCATCCACTATATATTCATATAGTAATGAACCCTTTTTAAATTTTAACTGATCGTATATTGAAGCTATATCAATCAAATTAATTAAACATATATTTTTATTATCAAGCTTTTTGTTGCCCAGGGTAATACTAACTCTAGAATCTTTTTCACTTATATCATAAAACAATCCCACAAAATTATAGAAGTTAACTTTATTAATGACTAAAAGTGAATTATTTTGAACTAAGAATAAATCTTCGCAACTAACAGTATCCGAATCAATCCTCAATTCTAACATTTTTTTCACCCCCAAATAATATTAATTGTTTTGACCCTACAATTAAATCATATCTATTCTTTTCACCGTTTAGATAAATCATATCTTGATACTGCTTTTCAGTAACTTTAAGCATTAATATATTTCCTTTTTTGGGAATGATATACGGAATTCGGTTAATCAACCTTTTATATTCAGAATCATTTATTAAAACCTTAACATAAACAGAATATTGAAGCATATAGAAACCTTCTTTTTTGAGCTTTTTAACAAAGTTGTTGTATTCTCTTCGGTCATCAGCCTCTACCATTGGAAGATCATATATAACTAGAACACGCATTTTTCGATAATCACTTTTCATTTGTAATTATTTGAGGAAAAAATATTTCCTCAAATACCCCATCAGTTAATGCGTCTAGTACCGAATTAACATATATTCTAATCGCTTCTTTAATTTCTTGTTTACTGTTTTTTATTTTTACTTGTTCTATTAATATTGCACTTAGTTTTAATTTAAATTCGGGAGTTAAGAATTTAGATTCCGTCTCTTTCAAAAGCCTAAAAACATACAGATCACATATAGGTCTAAATACCTCTATTAAATCATCCGCCAGATTAAAGTAATTATACTCATTACAATGAAAGATACCGACGCTAGGTAAATATCCATGACTAACAATAACTTGTGATATTTTTGATCTTATTATTTGATATATATAATTCAAACAACTATTGATTATTGATTCATCTTGGCGATTAAAGGCTTTACCAAACAACTCATGAAAGTATACTTTGGCTGCATGACCTTCCCGATTGGTAATATCCCCTAACTCAACATCATTAAGGTTTTGACACAATAATTCTATCCTGTTATTTTTATTAAGAGCTAACAACACTTCTATCTGAAGGGCAATTTTAGCTTTAACTATCAATTGCCAAAGTTTCTGTTTTGTTTCTTGTTTCCAAGAAATTTGAAGTTGATTATATTTAGAACTTCTACTATTATTTTGAAAAGGGAGCATAGTACCAATAGGCATATGATTTAATCCACAAATAATAACATTAATTCCATTTTCCATTAATTCTTTAATTAATCTAATTGATATATTACACCTCAAATCACTGATGACAATAGTATCGATCTCATCAAAATTAATCCAATAATACTCATCATTAATATATATCCCAATACAATTTAATTTATAGTTCAAGCGAGCTGCATCTTCAATGTTAATAATTCTCCAACCCATATTAAAAAAAAGAAGGGAGAAATTAATCTCCCTTGGGTTCCACATTCGTGCTATAATAGGAACCTCTGTAAAATTTGAGTAATGTGCACTACGTCTAGTGCACTTATATTTTACTAAACAAAGTCCTTGCTGTCAAGTCTTTTATATCTTCTTCCCAAAATGTCTATTGAAAATATCTCAATTCGGAGATCATTT
>DUUN01000027.1 GCA_012841535.1 Gallicola sp.
GATAGACAGTCACGCATGTTACCATTACACTAATTACCCATACGGTAAAATGGGGAATGCAACAATTAAAAGTATTGGTTATCCTGTTAATTCAGGTCAACACTGCTTTAGAAATATTAGCGACAGCATAAACTAATAATCCTAAAGCAAGATTAACTTGCTTTGACAAGTTCTTTTGAACTGTCCTATTTTTGAAAGAGGGATTGAGAAAGCCATTTGTTTGTACTTTCTCACATTATCATTATTACATAACTTTTGTGCCATTTTGTGCCATCTTTAAACTTTCTTCAATTTCTTCTAAATATCTGTATACCTGCCTTTTAGAATAATTTACTTTACAAGGTATATGTCTTACTTTTAATCTCTCAACATATTTGTAATAATATATTTTGTCTTTTACTTCCTTGCTACTTTTTAATTCCATCGCTTTCTTCTTTAGGAAATATTCTTGTAAATCTCTCTCATTTCTCGTTCTTTGTAATTCAGGGTCGAGCTTTTCTAATTTAATTACAAATTCGTTAAATCTATCTACAGGTTTACCACCGTCGATATATTCTTTTGTTGTATCGATTGCTCCAGGTTGTGCCTGTAATAACAAAAGTGCTTTCTTTTCTAGTACTTTATCGTATTTTCTTTTAGCTTCTTTATATTTTCTTAATATTTCATGATGTTCCTCGTATAAGTTCATAGCCAACCTCCTTTTTACTCAACTACATATTCATTTGATTTAAATTGTTCTTTTGTTACTATTGATTTGATGTTATATTCATGAATAGATGTATCGTCATCAAATATAATTACACCAAAACCTTTTATTTCGTTTTTTATCTTTGAAACTTTATACCCATTAACATAATCTCCTACTTCTATTAGGTCTATTATGTTGTTGCTTGCTTTTATAATTGTATTAGGGTGTACCCACTCACCATCTTGTACGATATAAATTAATTGGTATTTATAATCTGTTCTTTTATCATTATAAATTTTAATTTCTTTAATTTTAGATATTTTAATTTCATAGCTAATTATTTTTTTATAACGAACATACATTCCTTCTTTTAATTTCATTATTCCCCTCCTACCTATTCTTTTTTACCAATACCTTTATATTTTCTTCATACTCATTCTCTTGTAAGAATTTATTTATGTTTAACATTAATTCTAATTTATCGATATCATTTATTTCAGAGTTAGATAGTACTGATATTAGTAGTTCTCTTGCCTTTATTAAACTTTCTTTATTCATTTTTATCACCTATGTTATTTCTTTTTTCAACTTCATAATAACCATCAATTTTTTTTATAATTCCCATTTCTTCAAGCTTTCGGCAAAATATTTCTTTGAAGAACTCAAATTCGGTATCATCATCACATATTAAGTTAAATAACGTTATTAAATTGTTTTTCAATTCTTCTTCTTTGTCTTTATATGCTTGAAGTTCATCTATTGCTTCTTTAATTCGTTCTAAATCTATAATTCCTGCAATAGTTGGGTCTTTGTCATAATTGTCTACATCGTGTTTAATTTGCCATTCTATTCTTTCGTATGCTTCTTTTAAATCCATTATCTAATCACCCCTATTATTATTTCTAATACTGCTAATGCTAATATCAAGTAAATTAAATCTAAATATGTTTGCATTATTTTATCAATCATTTTTAATGTTTTCATTTCAGCACCTCTTTATTTTCCATTCTTTCTATCATTTGAAACATTGGTATTCTGTATAAAGTTTCTTTTCTAAATATTTTCATAAATTGTTCAAAATTCCTAAAATAATATGTCTCACTACCTAATTCTTTCCAATCGTTAGAAATGATAGTAAAGCTAAAATTAGTTACTATAAACAATGCACCAAAAGGATCTCCTTCACTTATAAATTTATTTTGATATATAAACACTTCGCTACTATCTAAATTGATGATATAGCGATATAATTTCCGAATATATTTTTTGGAGTGTTTACGCATTGCTTATCCCCTCTTTTCCATTCTTTCAATCATTTCACGGACTTTTCGCTCTTCTAGTGTCTCAATACCTTGTTCACGACATTCGCTTTCTAAACCCTTTAATAACAGCCAAAACTCCTTACTATTCATCTCACTTGATGGCAAATAAACTTTATATTGAATTATCTCCTGCCCTTTAATCGTGCCTTTTTTATATTCTTCATAATATTTAAAATAACCTTTTGGGTTTTGCAAGGGTGTCAGAGGAACTATCATAACTTGTCCGTATTCTTGCAACATTTTTCTATGTAGTTCCCCGTTTCCTAAATTGAGTTTGTTTGATAGTTGATTTAGTAAAGACCAGTAATAAGCATTTGCGTCAAGTGAACGCTTTTTCTTATACTCTTTTATTTCGTATTTCTTATCTTGGTCTAAATCTAATAGTTTCTTTATAAGGTTCTTTGGATAATCTATTATCATTTAATCACCATCATTGACTTTCTTTTCTAAAATATAATCGAAATAATCAAGAAGTTTTGCTAAATCTTCAACATCTAGTTGTTTTACTAAGTTTACTATTTGATTAACTAAACAATCATTTTTATAACCTTTTAACATTTAATCAGCTCCTATTAGTTCTTCTTTAGTAAATTGAATACCTTTTATTTTATTTTTATTTATGTATTCAACCTTTTCATCATCTATCATTGTTGTTATGTTTTTGTATAGCCATATTGCAAAATCTAATGCTTCTTTTTTTGATACTGTTTTCCAATCTCCAAATATTGGTTTAATTTGTATCATCTAATCACCTCTTTTTGTTTTCCCATTCAAACGGCTTTAACACTTCGTCAAAATAATCATCTTCCCACTTTAGATTAAACATCGGCTTTTTAACTTTATAATTACAATAATCATTTACTGTTTGATAGCTTATAAATAAATCTAATCCACACTTGCGTGCTGAAGTCCATTCTCTTATAATTTCCCCATTTTCAACTTCTACCACTCTTTTACTTCTCGAAATATGACCTGTTAATTTTCCAAGTTCTTTTAATGACACAATTTTCAAATTACGATAATAATTATCGTTTTCAATTTTATTTTTATGATAAACCCTATCGTTTTTATTAAGTTTTTTTATGAAGGCATTAGCGACTAATCTAGCACAATTAAAATCTTTATCTTTTATTTTTACTA
>DUUN01000866.1 GCA_012841535.1 Gallicola sp.
CTCCGATTGGTATTTTGTAGTGAATTTATTGTATCGGAAAATGGTTGTTATGTCTCTTTTTTTAAATAAAATGGTGTTGGAGAAGATTTTCATTTTCCTTCACCAATACCATAAATTATAGAACCATATAAGTCTAAAATTAAACAAGAATAATTATATTAAGAAATTTGCCCTGAACAGGATTGTTCAGGGTTTTTTTATTGTAATAATTCTATTTTTAATTTTATGGAGGAGAAATGGACGAAAAAAAATTTATGGATTTAGCAATTGAATTAGCAGAGAAAGGTAGGGGAAAAGTTAATCCTAATCCTTTAGTAGGAGCTGTAATTGTTAAAAATGGAGAAATTATTGGAAGGGGATACCATGAAAAATATGGTCAGGCTCATGCGGAAGTAAATGCAATTAAATCTTCTAAAAAGTCCTTAGATGGCTCAACAATGTATGTAACCTTAGAGCCTTGTTGCCATCAAGGAACAAATCCACCTTGTACAGAAGCAATAATAAAAAGTGGTATTTCAGAAGTTATAGTTGGAACTTTAGACCCGAATCCCATTGTTGCAGGAAAGGGAGTTGGAATTCTTAAGGCTAAGGGAATAAATGTAAAGGTAGGATTTTTAGAAGAGAAATGTAAGGAATTAATAAAAATATTTTCTCATTATATTAAAAATAAAACTCCCTATGTAACTATGAAATATGCAATGACTATGGATGGGAAAATTGCAACAAGGACCAATAAGTCAAAATGGATTACTGGTGTAGAAGCAAGAGAAAATGTACATAGAACGAGAGGGGAGTATGCAGGCATTATGGTGGGGATTAATACGGTTATTAATGATGACCCAATGCTTACCTGTAGACTAGAGGGTTTTTATAATCCAGTAAGAATTATATGTGATACTAATTTAATTCTTCCACTGGATTCAAAAATTGTAAAAACAGCAGGAAAAGTAAGAACAATTATTGCTACCTGTAATAGAGACACTAAGAAACAAAAAGAATATACAAACCTTGGCTGTGAAATTCTTGTAACTGATATGAAAAAAGACCATATTAATCTTTCTCAATTAATGAAAAAACTAGGTGAAATGAAAATAGATAGTATTTTACTTGAAGGGGGAGGAACTTTAAACTGGTCGGCTTTAGAAGAAAAAATTGTGCAGTCCATTCAGGTTTATCTTGCTCCAAAATTATTTGGTGGTCTACATGGAATTTCACCAATAAGGGGAGATGGTATTAATGACCCGATTAATTCTATAAGGTTGTCTCTACCAACAGTTAAATATTTTGGCCCGGATATTTTATTGGAAAGTGAGGTTTTATCCTAATGTTTACAGGAATTATAGAAGAAATAGGAAAAATTGACAGTATTACAAGGAAGGGAAATTCTTTAAGCTTAAGAATAAAAGCAGAAAAAATAATGTCAGATATTTCAATTGGAGACAGTATTGCTGTTAATGGAATTTGTTTAACTGTTACAGAATTTACAAAGGATGGATTTTGTCTTGATTCTATGAGGGAAACTCTAGAGAAAACCTCTTTAAAAAATTCTAAAGTAGGGGATTTAGTGAATTTGGAAAGGGCAATGACAGCTAATGGTCGTTTTGGAGGTCATATAGTAACAGGCCATATTGACGGAGTTGGAAAGATTGTAGAAATAAAAAAAGATGAAATTGCAACTTGGTACAGAATAGAAAGTAATAAAAAGATTATGCAATATATTATTGAAAAAGGCTCAATAGCTATTGATGGAGTTAGCCTAACTATTGTAGATTTTACAAAAGATAGCTTTAGAGTATCGGTTATTCCGCATACCTTTAAGGAAACAATACTATCCAATAAAAAAATTGGAAGTATAGTAAATTTGGAAAATGACTGTGTTGGCAAATATATTGAAAGAATCTTAAATATAAATAAAGAGCAGGAAAGTAATATTTCTAGAGAGTTTTTATTAAAACATGGATTTTAGGAGGAAATAATGAAATTTGAATTAGTTGAAAAAGCTATTTCCGATATTAGTAAGGGGAAAATAGTAATGGTAGTTGATGATGAGGACAGGGAAAATGAAGGAGATTTAATTTGTGCAGCGGAATTTGCTACTACGGAAAATATTAATTTTATGGCAAAATATGCCAAAGGATTAATATGTATGCCAATGAGTAAAAAAATTGCTGAAAATTTACAGTTGACTCCAATGGTAACTGTTAATACCGACAATCATGAAACAGCCTTTACTGTTTCTATTGACCATAAAGAAACTTCAACAGGTATATCAGCTGAAGAAAGAGGACTTACTGCTCGTTTATCTGTAGATGAAAATAGTAAGCCTGAAGATTTTAGAAGACCTGGCCATATGTTTCCTCTTGTTGCAAAAAATAATGGAGTTTTAGAAAGAAATGGACATACTGAAGCAACAGTAGACCTAATGAAATTAGCATATTTGAAGGAATGTGGAATTTGCTGTGAAATAATGGCTGATAATGGGAAGATGATGAGAAGGGAAGAATTAAAGGAGTTTGCAAAAAAATGGAATATTACCTATATTTCCATAAAAGATTTACAAGATTATAGAAAAAACAAGGATAAATTAGTAGAAATGGTATCAAGGACTAACTTACCAACTAAATATGGTGATTTTGTACTTTATTGTTATATAAATAAACTAAATCAAGAGCATCATTTAGCCTTAGTAAAGGGAGATGTAAAAAATAAAAATAATGTACTCTGTAGACTACACTCTGAGTGTTTAACTGGAGATACTTTTGGCTCTTTAAAATGTGATTGTGGAAATCAACTGGAAAATGCTATGAAAGAAATATCTGAAAAAGGTCAGGGAGTAATTTTATATATGCGCCAAGAAGGCAGGGGGATAGGACTTGTAAATAAAATAAAGGCCTATAATTTACAGGACCAAGGACTGGATACCCTAGATGCAAACCTAGCATTAGGCTTTAAAGGGGATTTAAGAGAATATTATATAGGAGCTCAAATGTTAAAGGATTTAGGAGTTAGTTCCATAAAACTTTTAACAAATAATCCTGATAAGGTAAATCAGTTATCTGAATTTGGTATTAATATTACAGAGCGTTTACCAATTGAAATAGATGCTAATAAACATGATTTATTTTATTTAAATACAAAGAAAAATAGAATGGGACATATTTTAAATATATAGGAGGATAAAATGAAAGTATACGAGGGAAATTTAATATCAGAAAATATAAAAATTGGCATAGTAGCAGGAAGATTTAATGAGTTTATTACATCGAAATTATTATCGGGAGCAATTGATGGACTTAAAAGACATAATGTAAAAGAAGAGGATATAGAAGTAGCTTGGGTACCAGGTGCTTTTGAAATTCCTTTAATTGCTTCTAAAATGGCAAAAAATGAGAAATACGATGCAATAATTTGTCTAGGAGCTATAATTAGAGGTTCTACTACTCATTATGACTATGTTTGTAGTGAGGTTTCAAAAGGGATAGCACATATTTCCTTAAACAGTGAAAAACCTGTTTTATTTGGAGTGTTAACAACGGAAAATATTGAACAAGCTATTGAAAGGGCAGGAACAAAAGCAGGTAACAAGGGATTTGAATGTGCTGAAGGTGCAATAGAAATGGTTAATCTAATTAAGGAATTAGAAAGTTAGAAACTATACCTTATATAGTGCTAATTTGATTTTAATCACATTTTGTAGTAGGATTAAGGTGAAACCTTAGCCGTAAGGTGTAAATGTGCAGTGTAATCTTTAAAGTGAGTATGTTTAATAACTAGGAGCGTGTTATATATGAAAAAAAATACTCATGGCGAAAAAGCACTTTTAGCAGCAGAAAAACTTGTAGAAAAGATGGGTGGAATGGACAAAAGTAAGGTAAAGGAAAAATTACCACTATTTGTTCGAGATGACATACCTTCGTATGCAGGTATAGCAACATTTTTAAAAACTCCATATTATGAAGACTATAATAATATTAAGGATTTAGATGTTGCATTTGTAGGAGCACCTTTTGACGTAGGAACAACATTTAGACCGGGAACACGTTTTGGACCGGAGTCTATGAGATCCATTTCAAAATTATTTAAAACATATAATTTTGAAGCGGGAATCGATTTAGCCTTGGAAATGAAAATGGGAGATATTGGTGATATTTTCTCTATTCATGCAATAGATAGGGAAATTGAACAATTAAGTGAAGCGGTATCTACTATTTTAAAACAAAATGTATTTCCTGTTGTACTTGGGGGAGATCACTCTATTGCTTATGGAACAATAAAAGGAGTTGCAAAATCAATAGAAGGAAAAGTTGGAGTAATACAACTTGATCGTCATTTAGATATGACTCCACTTATGATGGGAGAAAAAATGCATGACACACCATTATATCATGCAGGTTCATTACCTAATGTAGATCCTAAAAATATTGTTCACATAGGTATTGGTGGCTGGCAAAATGATGCAAGAGCAGCAGCTGGTACAAAAGAACGTGGTCAAACAGTTTTAACAGTTGACGATGTAGATGAACTTGGAGTAGATAAGGTAGCAGAAATAGCTTTAGAAAAAGCTTGGGCAAATGGTGTAGAAGCTGTTTATCTAACAGTAGACGTAGATGTTATTGACAGTGGAATTTCAAATGGTACTGGATGGCCAGAACCAGGTGGATTACTTCCAAGAGAAGTTCTTAGATTAGTAAGAAAATTAGCAGAACCAGGTCTTATTGGTATGGAGGTTGTAGAGGTAAGTCCTCCTTATGATGACAATAATCAACAAACAGCCTTAATGGGTGTTAGAATTATTTGTGATACCTTATGTTCATTAGTACAAAATGGACATTTACCAAAGAAATAAAAATTAGTAAGAGTCAAGTATATTAGAAGATAGGTATATACTTTGAGATTATACTGTTAAATAAATAATGGGCCGGTTTACTTATTATCCTTAAATTAATATGTCTTGTTTTACATAAGTAAGTCGTTAAAAAACCACTATAATTTTATAATTATAGTGGTTTTTATATGTTTGATTATTATATATATTAATAAGTACATAGTTTTACCTATAATTGTAGAAAGATAGCAGGGGTATAAATATACCATTGATTATAAAGGGGGGTTACTATGGATAAAAGTTTATATAGAGCAAGTATAGAATCTACAGAGGGAATGAAAACTATAGCTAGGGTAAGGAATTTTGAATTAATATTAGATGAGCCGATAGACGAGGGAGGCTCTGATGAAGGCATGACTCCAGTAGAAGCCTTATTATCCTCCTTAGGAGCTTGAAAGATGATGGTAGCTAAAGGTTTTAGCAAGAAATTGAAATTAAATATAAAATCTATAAAAATTGATGTTAGTGGAGAAATGGACAAAGAAAAAAGTAGTGGGTTTTCCCTAATAAAAACAACTTATTATATAGATTCTGATGATTCTGAAAAACAAATCAAGAAATTTATTAATTTAGTAGAAAAGTACTGTCCTGTTAAATTAACTATTACAGATAATCCAGAATTTGAAAGGGAAATAAATATAATTTAATATACAGAAATTCATAGTCATTTTAATTTTACTTTAAAAATTGAAACACCATAAAGGCATATATGAAGCTAGATAATATTTTTTATAGCTTTGTATATGCCATCATTATTGTTTGTATCTGTAATCCATTTTGCTTTTTCTTTGATTTTTTTGTCAGCATTTCCCATGGCAATTGAATTTGGAAAAGTTTCAAATAACTCAATATCGTTCATACTATCGCCAAAAACATATATGTTGTCTAAAGACAAATCTTTTTCCTTAACTAAATTCATTAGCATAAGAGCCTTATTAGAAGATATTTCTGTAATTTCCAGAGAATAGTCTGATGTTTTATGAACGCCTAAATCATCTATATCCTTTAAAAGTTGGTAACTATTCTGTACCTTATTCTCATCTAAATTAGCCAGGTCTATTTTTAAAACATCAAATTGTTTTGTTATTGATGTATTAGTTAAATCAAGAGTCTTAGTGTTATAAAGTAGCATATTTTTATAGTAGTTAAGATTTTCGTTTGAACTTAAATAATGGTTATTGTTAATAGTAGTTAAAATTTTTACATGTTCTTTAAAATAGGATTCTTTATCGGTAAAAATATATTTTTCTTTGTTAGTAAATATAGTAGTATGATTTTTATCTTTTAAGAGAATTGGTAAAGTTTCCTTTAGTGTTTCACTTTTAATAGGTATTCGCTTAACTTCCTTGTTATTAGAATCTATATACTGGTGTCCATTATTTAAAATTAAATCACAACTTAAATTATACTGTTCTAAAATAGGTTTAACTAAATCATAGTTTCTACCTGTTACAATTACCCATTTATATCCAAGTTGAACAATTCTATTTATTGTTTTTAAAGAATTTTCTGTAATTTCCTTAGAGTCAGATAGTAGTGTTCCGTCTAAATCAAATGCAAATAATTTCATCTAATCACCTTCCTTATATTTTTATAAAATCTTTCAATTATTAATATTACCATGTATAAAGGAAATTGTATAATTAGATTAGGTTTTTAGGGGCAACTAAATGCGAAAATATTTTATATAATTAATACCTTGAAGAACTTTTTAATAAATATGATAATTAAGTTACTTCATGAAGGAAATTTTTAATAAATAACGAAAGGATAGAGACATGAAAAAGAAAAAAAATTCGAGTTGGAAAGACGGTATACAAACATTTGGTCGTTCTCTTCTTCTACCAATTGCGGTATTAGCACCTGTTGGAATGATAATGGGAATTTGTAGTGCTCTTTCCCAACCATATATGCTAGAAAAATTTCCTTTAATAGGAAATGAAACGCTTCAATTAATTATAAAGAGTTTACAATCGATTACAAGTATTGTATTTAACAATATACCTTTGCTTTTTGCTATGGGAGTTGCCCAAGGTGTTGCTAAAAAAGAAAAAGGAATTGCTGTATTTGCATCTGTTGCAGGTTATTTAACCTTAAATCAGGTAATGAATATATTCTTAACAATAACTGGTAATCTTGCAGAACCTGAGACAATGGCACAAGTTGGTCAAGGAATGGTATTAGGAATTCAAACTCTTAAAATAGAAGCAATGGGTGGTATTATTTGTGGTTTAGTAGCGGCAAAGGTCGCTAATAGATTTTATAATTTGGAACTTCCTTTAGCATTTGCCTTTTTTGGAGGAAAAAAATCTATACCTATTATTACAATTGCTGCAATGATACCAATTGGATTTGTAGTACCAATTATATGGGATTTATTAACTAGATTTTTAATAAGTATATCTTTTATATTTATGACTCCATATATAGGAAGTGGTATATTTTATGCACTTAATAGGGCATTAATTCCTTTTGGTCTACACCATGTTTTGTCTTCTATAGTACGATTTACTGAGGCTGGGGGACTCTACATTATTAATGGTGTAGAATATGTAGGAATTTTACCAGCAATAAATGAAATATTATTTAATTTAGGCCCTTCAGACCCTGCTTGGTCTCAATATATGCCAAAGTTAACAAGTTATTTAGGAGGAGCTCAAATGCTTACAACATTATTTAGAGTTCCAGCTATAGGCTTAGCTATGTATA
>DUUN01000804.1 GCA_012841535.1 Gallicola sp.
ATATACTTGATTGAAATTCTAAAATGTATCTGATACTATTCTAAATGCATAAAAAAATTTAATTATATATGTTGAAAAGGGGAAGATTATGAAACATAGAATAATGGGAAAAAAAGTTTTGTTGGTAATATTTGTTTTAACAATAGTAATGAATTTTAATATTGCTAAGGCAGATAATAATTTGCCAAAGGAACCGACAGAAATAACAATAATACCATCTAGCTTTATTCCGAGAATAGGAGATGAAATAACTTTTCAGATCGATAATTTTGGATTTGAAAATATAGAAACAGGTATAGGAATGGATTATTGCATAAAAGTAAATAGTTTTGAAAATGGAAAATATAATGCACAGCAATTAAAAAAAATTGAAGTTCCTGAGATAACTGTAGAAAAATATAAAGATAATAATTGGATAAACAATGGAGTAAGGTTATCAGGAAGAATGATGTTAGATAACGCTTTTACTGGGGTAGGCGTGGAAGATAAAATATATAAACCCAGTGAAGAGCAAAACTTCATTATTAGAAGAGAAGATATTCAAAAAGAATTAGAAAAAGAAAAGAGTAATTGGAATAAAATTAAATTTTGCAATATTTATTTTGAATTGTTAAATAATAAGGGAAACCCAGATTATGGCGAGTATATAAATAGATTATCTCATAAAGGAACAGTCAATTTTACTTATAATATTTTGGATGAATCAATGGTAAATCCATACATAACATTACAAGGTGAGGCGGAATGGCATACAGATGATTTACAATTGATTGGAGTAAATGAAAGACCTCAAAAGAATTATCCAGTTAATTTCTTATATTTGGAATCGTCAGATATTTCTTTAATAGTATTGGAACCAAAAGAAAGTTATGAGCCAGGAGAAAAAATTAAGTTAAAAGTAGAGATTAAAAATACCAGTGAAAATTTACCTAATACAAGGCTAGTTTCAGGAGTAGATTTTGGTGAAAAGAAAGTTGTAAAAAATCCTATTGTAACAGGTGGCAAACCCGATGTAACATTTGATTTACCGAAAGATTTAGGGCAAGATAATATCTTACTAAAAACTTTAAAGCCTGGTGAAATATTAGGATTTGAAACAGAGGTTAATTTACCTTTGGATTTTACAGATTGTTTAAATTCTACTGGAGATAAAATAATATTAACACCATATTTGTATACTTCTAATATTTACAAAGATGATGATGGACAAAAGTCATACATGCATTATGAAGAAAGAGAATATGATAAGGCCTTAGAATTGCCAATAAAAAAAGAAGCAGATGTACCAAAAATCCCAACAGAACCAACAGAACCAACAGAACCAACGAAACCAGAAAGACCAACATCAACAATAAAGGAAATAACCCTAGTAGGTGGTAGAGCTACTTTAACTGAAAGAGTAGAAAGTCAATTAATTGACTTTGTACAATACAGACTATCTGGTAAAGACCGTTACAGTACATCAGTAGCAGTATCAAAAGAATATGACAAATCCAATATAGTATTACTAGCAAGTGGAGAAAAATATACAGATGAATTAAC
>DUUN01000754.1 GCA_012841535.1 Gallicola sp.
AATAATTTATTTAAACAAAATAAATATTTAACAAGGGACTTTGTTTAACATGGACTATTTAAAAAGAAAAACCCCCCGACCTTCACAGGTAGAGGGGCAAGTACGGTGTTATGAGAATCACAACCATTTTTTAATCCACGAAAAAAGTAGAACACAAATATAATAAATTATTTCTTTATTCCATCTCTTTCTTCCATTTTAATATAGGACATTGCTCCTCAGGAATCAAGAGTTTCACTTTCAGTATAGAATCATCCTCTGTACAAATGTTTCCTACTAAAGGAATAAATTCTCTATTTACACAATCCTTACAAGAAGAAAACCTTTTCTTATACAGTATCTCGTGATAAGAGTCATCCACAAACACTAAATACCTAATCCCTTCCCATAAAGCCTTAAATGACATGCTCTCTCTATGAGAAAGCACTCTTCTTAACCAATAAACAATCTTCATACCTTAAATACTAAAATCACATCCTTCTTTCCTACCGAATACTATTGTATCATTTATTTATATAACTATAAATATTAAATTAAATAACTACTAAAATTAAATATGTATTAAGAAACAAAAGAAGAAACCAGGGGAAAAGTAGGCTTTTCTCCTGTCACCTATTGTAGGCTTTTCAATCACTCCCATTTGTGATACTTATTTAGACCAATGGATTAAGCCGTTTATATATTATTAGTTTTCATTCTTGTTATCTCTGCATATATCAACACGTTATGAAGATATATGACTGGCTATCTTACCTGAACCACATTGGGTGATAGCACAAAATCCATTAAAATAAGCCGTTTTACAAGGGTAATGTCTTCTTCAAGACTTTACAAATATAGATTATAAAATAACAATGAGAGGGAAAAAGATATGAAAATATAAACATTTAAGAAACTTTAACTAAAGAGACTCCCCCCCCCTATCATTGAAGCAAGTTATGTACCCCCTACCCTAGTACGTAAAAAATATACTAGGTAAGACACACAAGGTAACTACCATTACCCCCCACCTTTGCCACTTCGTGTGGGTTTGTACCCCGTAGGTTATTCCGAGTTGCCTAATTTAAAAATTCGGAACATTTTAATACCCATAGTTATGAAAATAAGTGATTGGTTAAACAGCAGTGAAGAATTCCTTAACAACGTATCTTTAGCAGACCTAGCTGCTGAGTATCCTGGTATGAGATTATCACATTGGGATGGGAGTAATGTTGCATTAAAGCGTGGTGATAGCAAGGCTATCTTTGTGTTATCACAAGAAAGCATGGGAAGCTCTATTGAGGAAGTTGTTCCTCAGTTGAGGAAAGGCTTCACCTTGAGGAAAGGGAGTGAGTCTGATTACTCAGACCAAAATGATGACTTTGTTGCAGTCATCTGTCAGAGTAATGAGGATACTCTGAGCCTAGACTCTCTACTATAGAGGGTCTAAGGACCTAAGCAGGGAGGGGGACCAAGTCCCCTTTTTCCCTTCCTACTATCTAGTAGTTTTTCTTCCTACTGTCAAGTAGTTTTCTAAATAGCATAGGTATTCCAATGCACTAATAAACCTCAATGATGAGTTAGATTAGGTAATCTTTATGTTATGATGTTGTTAAGCAATGTAATGCACAATTCATTGTAGGTGTCTGGTGATTGCCTGAAACCTAAAGTGCGAACACCTTATACTAGTTAAACGGGTGAAAAGAATACTAGTTTCCTCTATTTACTACTAACGGCAAGTAGTAAATCAAAGACATAATCTTCCTATTGACAAGTAGTTTTTAGGTTTAAAGTAGTCGCTTTAAGGACGAAATTATAATAGATACAAGGAAGTTATACCTACATTTAAGACATTATACCAATCTTTGAGGTCGATGTTGCCTATTTAGGCTGAAAACTATGTAGTATAATGAGCGGTTTAGAGTAAACAAGGTAGTGCCTTGTGGATAGTAAAAAACCAGAATCACAATCGGGTAAATGTTAGGGTTTTGATAAGCGAAAACAAATAAAAACTTGGTGTGGAGATTAGGAATGACCACTAAAAGAGTACCGGAAAGCTCTTTAACTTCAACAAATATACTAACCTTTACGTGGTGTTGGAGATAAGTAGCCTTAATAAGTGAAACTAATAGTATAATATGTAAAAACTGAACAGTAGTAAGTTTCCCCTTGTTCAAGATGAAAGGGTTATTGACAACAGGAATAGACTGTATGTTTCGTGAGCATTTCTTGCGTAAAAAACTTACTGCATTGTTGCAGAAATACTTATCATTATGGCTAGAAAAATACCTAGTAATCTTGAAAACGTTTCAAAGAAAAGTGAATTGAATGTAGAAGTATTTGTAGATAATAAATACTCTAAATTTACTCATTCGTTCAAAATTCCTTTTAAGATATTGGAAGACCCTATTACAACTCATAGGACAACGTTTAGTGTAATTGACACGTTTTCTGATGTGATTATTGACGCATTAGAAAAACGTATGGAGTCTTGTATGGATATGCTGAACAGGAATCTGTTCAACGTTGTAGAATCCAATGAACATCATGTCATGTTCAAAAAAGAGAATGGGTCTTACCATAGTTTCAATCATGCTTCATTTAGAATCATGCAAGAAGCTATTCGTGTAATTGACGAGAGACACATTGATCGTTTAAGAAGAAGCCATTATGACCAAATCATAAAGGCTTTATATTGGATCGAAAAACCTGAACAAAGAAATAATATTTCTTTCGGGAATCTTATTTCTGCTTGTGCAGAAGGTATGCTTACTCCTTTAAGATAATAGTAAAAGTGGGATAGATTTGAGCAATCATTTCTGTCCCATTTCATTTAAGATAAATAAAACACAATATTATGGAAATAATATCAGTAGCTTATAAAACAAAAGCAGAATCAGACTTTAACCTGTCTACAGTTTATGCTTTTATTGAGCCTTCATTCGCAGGCAATCATGTGGTAGAAGCAGAATTGATTATATCTGCTAATGATTTAAGCGAATATGATTCAGTGATATGTGATTCATACTCGGAAGCGCATAGAAAAGCATTTCTATCTCAAATGAGTGAGAAAGACTATGACTTCCTTTATGAGAGTATGTTTGCGGTAGATTTTCCGCATGAATAACGTTTTACTAAATGGTGTTCAACACTACCTATAATAAAGTGTGTTGTAAAACAAAAACTTAAAACTATGAAAGAAATAATAATGATCTCAAAATCTTGGGAGAAAGCTGAAATAGGTTATGTCTCAACCTTCATCGACATAAACAGAGCTACTAATGAGCTAATCTCTGTGTCATATATTTGGTATGAAGAATTTCGTGTTAACAGTACTAATAAAAACTTTGATTCATTTGAAAGTTTAAATGCTTTCATTAACGAATTAGTAGATGCGAAAAATGAATCAGAATTGAACTCATTAGAAACTCAATCTAATGAGGGATAATTATAAAAACTCAAAAACAAAACAGTTATGGAACTAAATATTGATAAGATAAAACAATTAATACAAGATGATAATCTAAAGAGGTATTTTTTAGGACAATTAGAGTTAATCTTAGTTGTTGAGTATAATTATAATCATATTACCCAATTAGAAAGACTAATTGATGTTATGGAATCAGGTTTATCTGATTATTATAAAAAATATAAGGAAGACCAAGAGTACTTAACTATTCAAGCAAGTATAATTGCTGAAAATACACTGCGGAATCATTATAGAGATGAAGATAAATTACCTGATGTTCACTCATTATATAAGGAATTTGCGGGAACAGAAAGTAGAGTTAAGAATTATAAAAATGACTATTATAAATATATAGCTTAAATAAAAATGGGATAGATTTGAGCAATCATTTCTATCCTATTTCAAAATTAGGTCTATGATTTGAGTTGTACAGCTCAGTATAATGAGAAGGATATTAAACATCCTATTAAATTGAAATATAGAGGAAGTAGTGAATACCAACACTTAAATGTGGAACTCTCTACATGTATAGATTTTACTCATTATATAATATCATAGACCTATTATTTATTAATCATAAAATAAAAAAAATAACTATATGAACTACAATCGTAGAAAACGGACATTTAGTACACTAACAATATCACAGGTATTTGGTGTAGTAATAATAGTAGCAGTTGTTTATGTATTAACACTACTATTTCCTCACAGATTTGCTTTGCAATATCTAGATGAGAATAAAGAATTGCAAACGGAGGTCTTTAATTCTGCTAAAGAGTATAACAAAAGAGCAGAGGAATTAAGAAAAGACAGTATGACTTTTTGGAGGGACTAATTATGTCTGAAACAATATTGAATTATGGATATGAAGAGACGACCCAGAAAATTAAAACTTGGGAAACACTATGTTGTCTGGTTTGGATATAATAATAAAATGATGTGTAAGTTTGTACAACCGACTAAA
>DUUN01000468.1 GCA_012841535.1 Gallicola sp.
AGATAGTAATCGTGTATTACCTATTTGTGATGATCTGTTAGAACATCTTTCTGAATATCGTAACGAGCTATCTAAGTTTCGCAATTTTAATGACTCTATGTTCATCTTTGGTGAAGATAATGGTATTGTCCATTCAATCCTAAAACTGTCCGTAGCATGTGTAAAAAGATAGCAGACGATGCTGATTTAAAGCATATTAGACTTCATGACTTCAGACATTCATGTGCTTCTCTACTTGTAAATAATGGTGCTAATATAACTGTTGTTGCTAAATATCTTGGACACACTAAAATTGAAGAAACTTTAAACACTTATACACATCTATTTAACTCTGCTTTAAATGAAGTTGTTGATTTAATTGATAAATTAGAATAAAAAAGCATTGGTTTGATCAAATGTTTTTATAAACTTACTATTTGTTCAAATTCGTCAACTTCCGAAGTATCATCTAACTTTTCTGATATTAATTCTATAAATTTTTCTATGAAATTAATAATAAATTCAGAATAATCTTTTATCTCTTCATAAGTTCTATCTCTCATTTTAAAATCTGAGGCTTTCATATCAACATCCATTTCATGTGTTATTTGATTACGAACTATAAATATTCTTCTTAATTTTTCATGTTCTTCTTTACCATTTACTAAATTAGCAGTTTCTATATTAAAAACAGATCCTACTTTTAATAATTCATCAGCACTTTGAAGACTATTGCTTGTTAAATCCTTTTTTAAAGCATCTATAAGGGTTTGCTTTGGATTACAACAAGTAAATAGTTCAGCGAACAATTTTGAATTTATTCCGACTTCATTTTTTAATATTAATTTTTTCTCAGTATAATTTTTAAATTGATTAAAAGCTCCTTCATCGTGTTCAATAACATAATCCAAAGTATCATTAACTAATTGCTTAACTATTGAGTCTATTCCGGAACACGAGAATAATATGATTGCACGAAGAAGATCTTGTTTTTGAGTTTCTTTGTCATCATCTAAGGAATTATATAACGTATAAAATGATTCTATAGTGTTTTTCAGACTAATTAAAATAGTATTAGATTTATTTAAATATTCTTCCTTCGTCATATTTATTCTCCTTTCAATAGTTCTTTCTCTACATCTGATGTTCCTGGTACATATAGATATCCAGCAAAGCCAGGATAACCAGGATAGCCGGGATAACCAGGATAGCCGGGATAACCAGGATATGGTAATATTTTTTTATAATTTGATTTAAGTAATCTGTTCTTATTATATATTTCTCCTAAATACTTCCCACTGGGTGTTATGGCTACAGCTTCATCCCATGGAAACCATCCAATCCATTTACCATCATCATTAAATAGAAATTTGCCTATTTTAAATGCAATCCAGTTTCCAGAAGTATCAAATAAATACTGCAAATTATTATTCAAAATATCACCTCATTTCACTCATAATCTTATATTAATTATATCATATTTATTTAGTAAATATGCCTATTTAAATGAAATTGGTACCTAATTGGTACCTAATCCTATTTTTAGAGTTTTAATAAATCAGCAAAGTCCTTATATTTCCTAACAAAAATGAGAGCGACATAAGTTAATCGCTCTCTTCAGGGGGGATGTCTAAATTGCAATATATTATAGTTTTATTGTAATATCATGCTAAATTGTTGCAAATACACCGTAATTTCTCATAAAAAAAGGCAAAATATGGCCATTTTTCATATTCCAACCAAAACCATCTGAAGAAGTTTTGATCAAACGTATCTAAAGTGTATCTAAAAAAGTCTCGGAATTTTCCGAGACTTAGTACTACTTTCTTCTATTAGAAAGTGCACTACCCGCTACACTTTTAGTTGCCTTTGTTGTAGCTTTACTTCTAAGTTGACTACTAGCTTTTTTTGCTACAGACTTAGAAGTTCTAATTTTATTAGCCATTCTTACACTCCTCTCTTTTGCCAGATTTCCTTTTGACAATAAGAAAGGTTTTAACAATAAATCACTTGCATCACATTATATATTCCTATATAATGATTATATAATAAGGAGCGAACTTATTATAAAAGTCATCATTGCTAGTAGCTAATTTTAGCCTTTCTTTATTGTTCAAAAGAATGGCTTTTTTTGTGCAAAATATATTAAATATCATATACCTTTAGCACACATTAATTATAGCATAATAACAAAGGAAAAATCAGGAAAACCTCCTGATTTTTTTATAAAATTTCAAGTCATCATATAATTATTTAAATAGTTCCTCAAATTTATTTAAATTTTCCAAATCATTATCATCTAACAAATATTTTTTTATAACATTAGTTAGTATTTTCATATCTTCTTTATTATTTAATACATGAATTCTTCTATGACAATTGGGACAAATTGCCACAGTATTGTAAATAGCATCTGGTCCGTTATTAGCCAAAGTAATTACATGATGTGATTCTAAATATGGTTTCCCACTTTTATCTTTAAATGGAGCTTCTTCCCCACACAAATCACATATTCCTCCAGCTCTTTCTTTAGTAAATTCTGCTATATATTGATTTCTTTCTCTATAAACGGTTTTAACATCCTTTGTAAACACTTGATTAGTTTCTGCAGTTTTTGCTCTTTCTTTTATTTCTTCAATATTATATTTTCTTACTTCTTTAATTTTTTCTTGTTCACTCTTTTCAACATCTTTTATATCAACAATAATATTTTTAGAAGGATCAATTCTTTTAAGTGGAAATTTAATAACCTTTCTCATTTTACCGTTAATATCAGTTTCTGATGATTGATAAGGTGCTCCAGTTAATTCTACTTCACCCGAATAATAATATTCATTATCTTTATATGATTCAAATAAATAAACTTTAATTCCTTCTCTTTTGGCAATTGTTAACGTCTTATTTTGAGCAAATTCAATACTTTGATCGTTTTCTGTACCCATTCCTGTATAATGTAAAATTCCATCATCAGTCCACTGATCATCATATAATGGATTATTATGTTTAGCTATTAAAACTAATGAATTAGTTTCTTTAGCTCTTCTCATTCCACCCATATTTGAACATTTAAAAGTACTTGCAATTTCATTATTAGTATATATATTTCCTACAACTAAATCTTCAATACTCCAGTAATGGTCTAATTCTTCTGAATAATTTTGTTTTAAATATTCTGCCATTTTTTCGTTAGATATGATTCCATATTTTTCTAAAAAACTAAATGCTTCTGCATATTTATGATTACCTGCTTTATATTTAGAAAAATGTTCATACATGTTTCCTGTATATTTTATAGATTTTAAATAATAATATTCCCTTATAACCAACGATTTTAAATCCTTAAACTGTTCGTTTTTATTTACAAGTTGTAATGTCTTTTCACAATTTGTTAATACAAATTTCACACCATCATCCAAATGTGTCGTTTCTTTATAGTTGTATTTTTCTTCTAAAGCTTCAACTAATAAAGGTCTAAGTTTCCAAACAAATAATTTATTACTGTTTTTTTCTTCTACTGTTTCAAACGGTATATTCCAATATCTAGGTTCACCGCCATCACCTATTACCTCAGGTATATTTAATAACTTAATTACTCTTTTACCAAAAGATCTTATATACAGATTTATGGCACCCTTATCTTTACCAAGTTTTTCTCCTATTTTTCCACAATTTGATTCATGATTATAACTATCATATACAATTTTAAATACATCTAATATGATATTATCTTTTATTTGTTCTTCTTCTGTTAAAACCTTTAACCAATCTTCTTTTGTTTTTACTCTTATATCATTATATCCATTATTCATTTATAACAACTCCTTAAGATAACTTGCAAGCGGTATATCAGCTGGTGCCAAATCATATTCCAATAAATCTTGAGGGTCAACCCATTTAAATTCAGCATGATCATGCAGGTCAAATTCACCTGAAATATATTCACATTCATATAATTTTAAATCAACTATTTTCGTAGGATATCTACATATATTATTATCCCTGTAGATCTTTTTGCAATTAATACCTTATCATTATAATATATCATGCAGCCACAACATTTATCATATTTCACCCCTCATTCAAACCAAGAAGGATTATAGTAAGTATACCTTACTTTTCCATTTTTATAAGTACCATTAGCAAGTTTTCCACCTTTTCTTCTGTTTTCCGCTGCTGGTAATAACTGCAATGCTCTATTTGCATTATCCAATTCTTCGCTTGTTTTAGCCATCCAAATTGGCATTATATGGTCAACTTGTAATTCCTCACTGCCATCATAATCTTTCTTATATTTATATTTATATTGTTTTAAAAGCTTTTCAATTTCAGTATCTAAATCATGCCCTAAAATTTCATTAATTGATTTAGTTCTCTTAATCCCTTTTCTCGAATAAGACTTATATATTGTATTTGTAACTTGTTTTTTTAATTTCTTTATCGGATCGGATTCAATACTATTTCTTCGTTTTAAATTTATTTCATCCTTGTTTAAACTATATATTTCTCTTCGTTTTTCATTTATCATTTCTTTATTTTTATTGTAATTTTCTCTTCTCTTTTTGTTTCTACAATTTTTGCATTCATTTCTATATGAATTTTTATCATTTCTATATTCAAATTCACTAAGTAATTTTTCCTGCCCACATTTATTACAAATCTTAGAATCCATAAGCATACCCCCTTTAAATATTATATCATAGATAATAAGCTATTTTACCTTGACAATTTTAGTGATTTTACTAAAATTGGTGCCTAACCTATTTTTTTGTTTTTTCAAATGCTTGCAATCACTTTATAAAATAAAAAGAACTGTGATATAAACACAAAAAAACGAAGAGATATCTCTATCTCTTCTTCAGGGGGACCGCCATTTGCGTGTTTATATGTTACAATTGATGTTATAATCCCTTAATTTGTGCTATTTTTGTATGGTTTAAATCACTTATTTGCCTACTTTAATAGTGTGTCGGTTCCTGTGTGGTTCCTGATATAAAAATCTACATTCAAAACGGTTCCTGAAAAAGCCTGGATACTAAATCCAGGCTAATTTATTTTAAACTATTTGTAATGTAGAACGTGTTACAGAAAGATAATATTATCTCATTCTTCTTTTCTATTTCTTCTATATTATCGTAGTTCTCCCCCAAGAAAAGAGTAAATAATATTATAGGTTCTAGCAACTTATTTTTTAACACTTGTATTTCATCATTACTAGCACTCTTACCATATAAATTATTAACTAACAAATCATGACTTAAACATAAATAAATATCTATAGTTTTATCTATTTCATTTTTTACAGTATCAATAATTAGTTCCTTATCGTCAACAAGTTGAATTTTTAATTCTAAATCTTTATTTTTTGTTATACTTTCAGCTTGTTTCTTTAAATCATCAACTACTGCAAATTCAAAGGTATTACTTCTTTTTGCAAGATTAAGATCATCATCATATAAATCAAATTGTATATTATGAAGTCCAATCGGAATATCATTTAAAGTATATTGAATTCTACCATTCATAACTGATTCTGAATGATTATAATTTTGCTTTCCATCAACAAACATATAAATTTTAGCTTTATCATTCACACTTTTTTTTGCTTTTGTTGTTACTACAATATTTATATTTTCATTTTTATAAAATACTTGCTTTGATGTAGTAATTTCAAATTCTTGTATCGAATCATAATAAATTTCTTCAGGAGTTGGATTAACATGATGTCCATTATTTACGTTTAATATTTTATTACCAGACTTCAAAAATTTATTATAAATACTTTTTACATTACTACTAATATTATTTATTAATTCATTATCTATATTAGCATTAACGCTTTGACTCGCAATATAATTATTCATATCAACTATAGTCTTTTCATTTTTTAATGCTTCTATAACTTTATCTAAGAAACCATTAGTCAAATCTGAATCTTGTATTCTAGATCTATCTGTTGTAAAGAATCTATATTTATCCTTACCCAAAACATCTAAATTAATATCTACCAATAATCTATATTGTAAGAAACTTAATCCAGCATTTTTAAGCTTTGTAAATCTTTCACTAGATATATATTGGCCATTTACCGTATAAATAATTGGAACAAGATGAACATTAACTTGTTTAAAAATGTCCTTACATTTTGCATCTTTCGCCCAATCGCTTTCATCTGGAGGTAGTATAAAATAATAATTTAATTTATATTCTTTCGAATTATGTTCTATGCTTATAGTGCCAAAGTATTCTTTTCTAGCATATTCCCAAGTCATCATTTTATTATTTGAACCATATGAATATCTATTTTGTTTATGTGCATTATTCGTAAAATCAGCTCTATTTTCTACTACTTTTACTGGCAAGCTAACATTGTATAATTCTGTATTAATAAAATCTCCAAGCATACCAGGTTTTGCAGCATCATTAACTCTATATTCACGTGGTATTTCCATGTCAATCATTCTAATTAGTGTACCAGATTCTGAATTAATAAATGTTTTGATATAATCATCAGCATAATCGTGTTCATCATTTTCAATTAATGAAACCTGACCATTTGGAGTAAGATATAAATACGTGTCCATTTTCATATCAGTAAACAAGCATTTTTTTACAATTGTAAAGTAGATATTTCCATTCTTTTTTGAAATTATAATTGTAGCAAAAGAAAATGGTAATGAGGTGGAACCGCCCTGACCAAATGCACCAATCAAATAATTTTTATCAGTTGTTGATTTATTTCCTTTATGGATAGATAGTATTGTATCGCCAAATTTTTCACCACTAATTCCGCACCCTTGATCAACGACATCGACTGTTGGTTTGTTAGATTTAGTACTATCATTTATAGCTACCACAACTTTATCCGCAGTTTCACATGCATTTTGTCTATTAGATTCACCTTTTTTAATATTTACTTTGTTTTCGTAATAATGCGGAAAAGCAACTTTTACTATGTCATCGGCCGATTTTGGTGAATTTAATCCATAGTTTTCTTTTTCTTTTTCAAGTACAGCATCAATACCGTTTGTAATTCTTTCTATAAGTCCTTTCCCAGAATCTTTAAGCATGTTAATAGCTGACAAATTGTATTTTGTATTTCCAACGCATGTCCAGTTATCACTTATATTTTCATATAACAAATTATTCTCCTCTAAATCTGTATTCATGTATTCTCTAAGAAATGCATTCAATTGTTCCGGCTTATAAATCGCTAATAATTCACTTAATTTAAAACTCATACTTCACCACCTATTTTAATTTTTATGCATCGTTTCCATTGCTACGCACATATATAAGTTTTTCCAAAGAGTTTTGTTCTTTCCTGTTGCATTAGGATTGTTTCCTAAAGTTCTGCTAGTATCAACTGTTGTTTCCATTAAATCTGCACCCACTTTAT
>DUUN01000782.1 GCA_012841535.1 Gallicola sp.
TATATCTAATAAATTTATTGTTACTTTTTAGACTTTAAAATTATTCTTATATAGTATATAATTGAGTACTGAAAGAAATGGAGAGAGTTATGAGTATAAAGTTTTGTTCTTTGTCTAGTGGGTCTTCAGGCAATGCAATGTATGTAGAAACAGAAAAAACCCGACTACTAATAGATGCTGGTTTTAGTGGTAAACAATTAGAAAAATTATTAATGAATGCTAATGTCTTACCCGATTCAATAGATGCCATATTAATTACTCATGAGCATACAGACCATATTAAAGGTGCTGGTGTTCTTAGTAGAAGGTATAATATACCAATACTTGCAAATGAAAAAACCTGGCTTGCTATGTTGAAAAAAGTAGGCAAAATAAAGGAAGAAAATCTAATAGTATTCAAAAATGATATTGACTTTTCCTTAAGGGATATTGATATACATCCTTTTAGTACTTATCACGATTCAGCAAATAGCTGTGGGTATATAATCAACAAAGATAATAAAAAAATAACAATCTTAACTGACACCGGAATAGTAAATGAAAGAATGAAAAATTTAATTGCCGGTTCAGATATTTATTTAATTGAAGCTAATCATGATGTTGAAATGCTAAAAAATGGTAGCTATCCCTATAGTCTTAAACAGAGAATAGCCTCGGTGAAAGGTCATCTTTCAAACGAAGACTGTGCCTTTACTTTAGGAGAGATTTTAACAGGAAATCAAGAAAAAGTAGTACTGGCTCACTTAAGTGAGGAAAATAATACAGAAGAACTGGCCTTTTCCACTGTTGACAAATACTTGCAATCCTTAGGGTTAGACACTAAGAGAGATATAAATTTAACATTAGCCAATAGAAATAACGTAAGTAATGAAATTATTCTGGTGCCATAATGAATATAAAAATAATTGCAGTAGGGAATATAAAAGAAAAATATTTAAAAAATGGAATATCAGAGTATCTAAAAAGAATACAAAAATACGCTAAAATACAAATAATTGAAATTCCAGAAGTTAAAGTAAATGAAAACTCCCAAAAAATTATAGAAAAAGCATTACAGGAAGAAGGGGAAAAAATAAAAAACAAAATAAAGGACAAGGACTTTGTTATTACCTTGGAAATAGAAGGTAAAAACCTTACAAGTACTGAGTTTAGCAAAAAAATCGACTTAGAAAAATCAAAAGGCTACAATTCCTTCACTTTTATAATAGGTTCCTCCCATGGTTTATCTAGTGAAATAAAATCACTATCTAATATGAAACTATCCTTTTCCAAAATGACCTTCCCCCACCAGTTAATGAGATTAATATTATTAGAGCAAATATACCGTTCTTTTAAAATAGCAAACAATGAACCGTACCATAAGTGATGGAGGTTTTTTTATTTAATAACTATAAATTTTCACTCAAAGAAAATTATTGGATAATCTTGGACTAATCACGTCTTACCATAGAAATTCACATTTTTTACAAAAGTAACATTCGGAGAAGAAAACAAATAAGAAAAAAACAATTTTAGATATTGCTAGTGATATTAGGGAAACAATAGAAATACTTATAGGTTTTAATGAAGATAGTTATGCAGTTATAAACATTTATTTTCAAAACAAATAATTACTTTCAAATTATAAATACTCATGATTTCTCTGACAGAACTACAAAGCATTGTAGTATCCTGTATACTATATATAGTAAAATATTAAAGGATATATTTTTTAGTAAATACATAAATTGGAATTTAAATGTCCTAAAATTTAATTTATAGGTAGAAAATAATGAAAAAATTCAAAAACTTCATATCATCATTAACTATCTTTAAGTCAACAACTTCAAGGATTATAGGCTTTATATTTTTAACTTTTTTAATAATTATATTTCTTTTTCTCTACCTTGCTATATATCAAATCACAAATATAGATGAAAAGCATTATAAGGAAAATTCCTTTTACTTTCAAGAAATAGGTACATCTTTTGGTTTTGGTCCAGCAAGTATAAAGATAGTCTATGAAAACAAAAAGATAAAAACTAAGAAAAATTTAATTATTGACAATGATGGTGCAAGATTATCTGAAGATAGTTGGGAAATAATTTGGAATAAAGAATATGCTTTACTTACTCTAAAAGGAGATTATCCAACTTATGACAAATTTAAGGTATATTACAAAAATGGAAAATTCGAAGAAATAAGAGACAAAGTTAAATACAAAGACAATGACAAAGATCCTGTAGATACAGAAAAACAGGAAAATGCTTATTTAGAAAGAATAAACCAGGAAAATAAAAAAATAGAAAAAGAGCAAGAAGAACTAAAGAATCAGTACCGTAACTTATCTGCCTTTTTAAAAGAAGAAGGAGAAAGATTAACTGAACCTATATCCTTTGACTATACATCAAAGGGGCAATTATATGCATTAGTATATAAAGAAAAAGATAATAGTACAAAAAATTTTATTATAAAAACAATTATTTTTAATGAAAGTTTTTTTGATGATAATAAAATTGAATTTGTTTACTATAAAAGCAAAATAGATGAAAATGGAGCTAAATTAGGAGATGACGAAATTCTAGGCTTCTATAGAATAGATAAATTTACTGAAAAAATAACCAATGAAAATAGAAAAAACTGGTGATTTATTTCATTAAGATCATTTATAATTTTACGATGTCTATAAATTTGTCCAAGCTCAACTATAGTATTTAATTATATACATACTTATCATTACTGCCATAGCCCTGATTTTTTTCATGCAAAAATAAGTCTAAATTTAGTAGTCAAACACTAGATATAGCGGACTAAATTAAGTCCGCTTTTAACTCTAGCTTATCCTTGTTTTACTTTTCATATGTTTAACAATGAAAGTTTTTCCTTTTATTACCACTTTCACCACTAATAGATAATAACCCTTGTTATTATATTTCAAAATCTAGTATTCATTAGAACTATTTCCTTCTTGCAACTTATTAATTATAAATAATCTCATTAATAATTCCATTAAAATATATTGAACTCTCATCTTCATAATGCCATATTGCTTGTATTTGATTTGGTCTAATAAATTCATCATATTTCTCATAATGCAGATATTTAACTTCCCATGGAATTTGATTGGTATTTCCATCAGTAGATACTAAGATCCTTTGATTTGTCTTAAAGGAAATCACCTTCCAAGAATCATCAAATGTAAAAATCCCAGATACTTCTTCACCATAATATTTTAATGAAACTTTTACATTATATTCATCTATATCTTCCCACTGAAAACTTTCATTTGTTAATATTGATGGCATTAATATAGATTCAGACAAATAAGTTAACATACTGGAGGTATTAATTTCTTTTCCTTTCTGGTTAAACAATGTTATGCTTTTTGCTAAAACTCCCCTCATTGTTCCATTTCCATACATGTATTTATCCAACCCTTGAAATGGAATTCCATACATGGAAGTATCTATTAATGCAATCCTGTTTGGCTCAGAAGCTTCATTAATTTGATAGTAATTAATCTTAATTGGAGAGTCTCCTTTATTTAGTATAAAATCAGCATCTAAAAATTTGATTTGCATTGAATTAACTATTGGGCTTCCAATATATCCATTTGTAACAATATATTTTTGAATCATACTTGGTAGTGATTCAATTTCATCTTTCAATAATACTTCACTATTTAGTCTTTCTTCTTCAATTTTATGACAAATATTCTTATATTCAGAATTAAGAGGAGAATATGGAATATAAAAATAAACTATAACACTAGCCAGAATTATTAATATACACCCGATTATTATTCCCACAGTATCCACCAACTTCCTTCTCATTTAATTTTTTCCAGTCTCTCTATTCCATCATATAACTTTCCCATCATTGCATAAAATTGTTTAATTTCTTCATCCGTGTAATCTTTAAATAACAAATCTAACTTTTCTAAGTGTAGATCAGAATTATTAATGAAAAAATCCTCTGTCTTTTTAGTAATTTTAATCGAACTCTTCCTTTTATCCAAGTCATCAATTCTAAGTTCTATATAATAATTTTTTTCTAATAGGTTCACTAACTTCTTAATATTCTGTCTTGAACATCCTAACATTTTCCCATAATTAGTAAAAGTTTCATTAGGCTTAGACATCTTTATCAAAATAAGAAGCATAAATTGTTTTAAAGTAATGCTTGAATCAAAATTATCAAATAAAGTTTGTAACCTATTCTGAAAAATAAAAAGACTTGCAAAAATTCCATACATCCTTTCTTCTCTGTTCTTATCTCGATTTATAAAAGCTTTTTTAATATCCAAGAAAAACACCTCCCATGTAATACACCAATATAATAGCAACTAGTTACTATTCTGTTAATTAAGTAACTAGTTGCTGTATATGTTATATCAGATTAATAATCTTAAAAAATGTAATCCTAAAAAAATATGATAAACTTTATTTTAAGCTTCTACAAACCATACCTGTAAAATTTCCCATACTTCTACCCAATGCTTAAAATATAAAAAAAGATAATAGATTTATACTGTCTTAAATAATGCATTTATTGTCCATTCCTTTAAATATTCTAGTTCTTTCGGCCTATGGATATAATGTTCTGATTTCTCTAAAATACTTAGATCTACTTTAAAATTCTTAGAGAAATTTACTACTGTTTCTAAACTTGTCATATTGTCAAATTCAGGATATAAAATAGATGTTGGAGATTCCCATTTTTCAATTGGGTTATCTGTAGCATATCTTAAATATTTCCATGAAAGAGTTTCTCCAAAACTGGTTGGTATTTCTCCTTCTACTTTCAATTTTTCTAATGTCACAGATTCCAACTCATCATTTTAAAAATTAATTCTCTCATATCTATAACAGGTGATACTAACAAACATCTTTCAAAAATATAATCTTGAAAAGCAATCATACTAAACCAAGCTCCAATGCTAGTAGCCCTAAGTCCTATGGTATCCCAGCTTTCCTTTAAATATTTCATAACAATTTTTAATTCTGGAACAATTGTCCATGGATTAAATTTGTCTATTTCTTTTTTTCTATCTCCATGTTCTGGCAAATCAATACTTAAAACTTGCCAACATCTTTTACATACAATTTCAGCAAATTTTTCGGTTTCCTCTTTATAACCCTGTTTTCCATGTATATAAAGAAATACTTTGTCCTTAGATTCTCCCCAAAGATTTACAGGTATATTTTTAATCATAAATTTACTTACTTCCATTTCCTATTTCCTTCCAGTCCATATTTTTTTCCTTTTTAGTTTCTTTCCACTATTCAATACTCAGTATCACTAAAAGAGTTAATGTTTTAACATCATCCTCTTTTACATGTCATAATATACCACCTCAAGATCATAACTTAAAATTTTATTCCAACTTTCATTTAAAAGTTCATCTTCAAAGGCTGAGCCATGTATACAGGATACAGAATCCTAGCAATTGCTATATCATATTATCTAATATAAATAAATATGTTATAACTATATCCAGATATATGAACAATCTCTCCATCTATACCTATATTTTAAATAAACTCCATACGAATTCTTTATATTTTCCATTCATCCTCATAATTATCGGCATTAATTGATGGAATAAATCCTCTCTTATAAGATTTTTTCTTTTCATTTTCGCTAATATTTACACTAATTACTAAATAAATAAGTAGCTCTCTAACCATATGTAATAATTCTAATGTGTAGTTTTGAAAATTTTTTTCAGATATATACCATATATTTCCTTTTTCCTCTAAATCTTCATTTAATGTTAAACTATTTGTAACGACTAAAAATCTATGTTCTAAAGCATTTCTTAATGTATGTAATATTTTAGAATGTGGGTTAGGGGATTTATGTAAATTAACAAAAATATCTTTGTATAGCCATCTAATAGCATTTAATCCATAATTGTTTACGTATGGCAATATATTTAGATTACATTCTTTACTGCTCTCCCATAAATTTCTAAATGTAATTTCATTTTCATTAATATTAAGATTATAATATTCATTTAAAAAAAATGACGATTTATCAAGAATAGAATATAATAACTTAAATGAGCTTTTTAATTTTTCTATCCGCACTGAATGCATAGCATTATCCAAATTGTTGGTTAGATAAACATCCCTATCTGAATAATGAGTTTTATAATTAGGCTCCAAAGATTCATAATATAAAAATCTTGAGCTAATAAATTCTTCCTTTAAATTATTATACATTATATGAAACTTATAATTGATATTTTTCTTTACTGACATAGTAATATCTGGTAAATGTACTATGTCACTAGCAATAAAATTTTCTTTTATTGGTAAGTCATTCATAGGATTTAAAAATAAGTTATTTTCTAAACACCAGTTTCGATAATTTTTTTCTGCATTAGACATTCCTAATGAATGTCTTGGTATATCTAGTTTTTGACTTAAAAACTTTTCAATATATTCAGTATCATATAAGTCTAAATAATACATGAACATCTCCTTTGCACCTTTGTCTATTTTCTCATTTATATTCTCAATTGAATTTTTAAGGTAATGGTATGAAAAATAATTAAGAATATTTTTATGTCCTTTATCATATATAATATTGGAATAAGTCATATATGATATTCCTAAATTCCCCATAGCCATAGCAAAAGAATCATCTAACGTAAGTACTATTTTAAAGTATTTTATCGCTTCTATAGTTCTACCTATTGTACTTAATATATTTGCATAGTTAGTGTATAAACTTAGCATTAATCCTAAAAAATATTGCTTTTCCTCATATGTATAATCATATTCTTTTATAATATTAATACTCTTTCTATAAAAGTATATGATTTTTTCTATAATTTTTTCATTACTTCCACTATTTGATAATGTAATCAAGTCACTATAACCATTAGCAATTGAGTAGTAAAGTGATGCTATTGATATTACATTTAAATCTTTATTATTAAATGAATTTATAGCCTTATTTATTAATTTTTCTATCTTCTTTTCATCTTTGTTGTCAAAAGCATTATCAAAATCTTTTTGTAATTTAATAATCCTATCATCTAATGGATTTTCATTTTTTTTACTCATAATTACTCCTTCCTAATAGTCCTAATGTATTCTAGACGATATTTTTCTTTTTATTATATTATATGCTATATATAATAGTAATATAATAATTTAAA
>DUUN01000479.1 GCA_012841535.1 Gallicola sp.
AACCAATTCTAGTTAAGAACATTTTCATCTGTTCATTTGTAGTGTTTTGAGCTTCATCTAAAACTATATAGGCATTATCTAATGTTCTCCCCCTCATATATGCTAAAGGGGCAACTTCTATTAAGCCCTTTTCAACTAGTTTTAAATATTGTTCATAACCAAGTATTTCAAATAAGGCATCGTATATAGGTCTTAAGTAAGGATCTATTTTCTCTTGTAAATCCCCTGGTAAAAAACCCAAACTCTCCCCTGCTTCTACGGCAGGCCTAGTAAGCACTATTCTATCTACCTCATTGTTTTTGAAAGCTCTAATTGCCATAGCCATGGCTAAATATGTTTTTCCTGTACCGGCTGGACCAACTCCAAATACAATATCATTATTTAAAATATAATCTATATATTGTTTTTGTCCTAAAGTTTTTGGTTTAATTGGTTTTCCTCTTGCTGTTGTACAAATTATATAGTTAAGAAGGGTTTGAGAAATTCCATTTTTACCCTTTTTTATCATATTGATCAAATACCTGATTTGTTGTTCTGTAATATTGCCATCTTTTTCAAATAGCTCATATAATTCAATTAATAAATTATAAGCAGCACTAGCATAATTATTATTTCCAACTATTTTAACACCATTTCCATATAAAGATAATTTAACATTTAATTCTTTTTCTATTAACTTAATTTTTTCTTCTAAATTGTCAAATAATATATTTACAAATTCTTGGTTTGTAACTTCAAATTCAAATTTAGTATTTTTCATATATTCTCCTCTTGTATATTCTATTCAATTATAGCATAGAAATAGTACATAATTAAATAAAAAGATGTTGAAATTACAACATCTTTTTATAAGAAGCTCAACTGGTTAGACTCTGGTAACCCCTGTAATACTCCGTGGTTTCTTAAAGACTCTACAGCAACTTTATTAATTTTAGTTCTTTTTACTAAATCTTGAATAGAAAGAAATTCATTTTTATTATATTCGTCGTATATTGCTATTGAATGAGCATCTGATACTCCTTCAAGTCCTCTAAAAGGAGGTTGAATACTTCCTTTTTCCAAAACTTTAAATTTCAATTTATCTGATTTTTCAAAGCTAACAGGACTAGCTTTTATTCCCCTACAATACATTTCCTCTGCTACTTCTAATACTGTTAATGTACTATTGTCTTTTGCCGTAGCTGAATATCCAAGCTCTTTAATTTCATTAATTTTTTTTCTAATTGCATCTAGTCCTTCATAAATAATTTGTCCAGGATAATCTGCAATTTTTGTAGTAAAGAAAGTTGAATAAAAAGCTTCAGGATAATGAACTTTAAAATATGCTATACGATAACTCATTAAAACATAAGCTACAGCATGGGCTTTAGGAAACATATACTCAATTTTTCTACAGGAATCAATATACCATTCAGGTACATCGAATTGTCTCATGTAATCCTCTGTTTCTTCATCAAGTAAACGTCCTTTACGAACAGTTTCCATAATTTTAAAAGATCTTTTGTTTTCTAGTCCTTTTTGTATTAAATAAGTCATAATATCATCTCTTGTACAAATTACTTCCTTAAGAGACGCAATATTATCCCTAACTAAATCTTGGGCATTATTAGTCCAAACATTAGTACCATGTGACAAACCAGATATTCTAAACAATTCTGATATAGTTGTTGGCTCAGTTTCTACCAACATTTGTCTAACAAATTTAGTACCAAATTCTGGAATACCTAAAGTTCCAACTGGCGTATAATCATAATCTTCAGTAAAGTTTAAGGCGTCATTAGATCTGAAAATGCTCATTGTTTCTTCATCATCAAAAGGAATGTTAAGAGGATCTATACCTGTAATATCACTTAACATTTTAATTATTGAAGGAACATCATGGCCAAGTAAATCCAATTTTAAAATCCTACCACTAATTGCATTATAGTTAAAGTGGGTAGTAATAATATCGGAATTCATATCATCAGCAGGATGTTGAACTGGACAAAAATCATATATTTCCTTATCTTGAGGAACTATCATGACTCCACCAGGATGTTGTCCTGAAGTTCTTTTTATTCCTACGATTCCCCTTTGCAATCTTTTTAATTCAGCATTAGGAATATTTAAATCATTTTCTTCTATATATTTCTGTATATAGCCATAGGCGGTATTATCAGCAATAGTACCAATAGTTCCTGCTCTAAATACCTTATCTGAACCAAAAAGTTCTTCAGTGTATTTATGAACAATAGGCTGATATTCTCCTGCAAAGTTTAAATCTATATCCGGTTCCTTATCTCCTTCAAAGCCAAGGAACACTTCAAAAGGTATATTATGGCCATCTTTAATATATTTTGTTCCACAAACAGGACAAATTTTATCAGGTAAATCTATACCTGAACCTATATTAATGTCATCAATAAATTCACTATGCTTACATTTAGGACATCTATAATGTGGTAACAATGGATTAACTTCCGTAATACCTGCCATAGTTGCAGCGAAAGAAGAGCCAACAGATCCTCTAGATCCTACTAAATATCCATCATCATTTGATTTCCACACAAGTTTTTGCGCTATTATATATAAGACCGCATAACCATTTGAAATAATCGAGTCTAGTTCTTTATCTAAACGGGCCTTAACGTATTCAGGTATTGGGTCGCCATATAAAGAAATTGCTTTATTATAGGTAATATCTCTAAGTTCTTTATCAGATCCTTCTATAACCGGTGGAAATGTTCCGTCTGGTATAGGTTTAAATTCTTCAATTAAATCCTTTATTAAATTTGTATTTTTTATTACTATTTCTTTAGCTTTTTTCCTGCCTAAAAAATCAAAGGAATTTAACATTTCTTCTGTTGTTCTTAAATATAGAGTCGGTTTAAATTCCCTTTCATGCTTTGCAAGTGGTTGAGAGAATTTAACAATATTCCTTAAAATATAATCTTCTGGATAAATATAATGTACATCTCCTGTTGCCACTACAGGAATATTATATTTCTCGCCAATACTACATATTTTTTCTATATATTTTTTTACTTGATTTATATCTTTAATTTCACCTTCATGAATTAATTTTCCATAGTTTTCAGGAGGTTGAACTTCAAGAAAATCAAACTTAGTTGCAATTTCTTCAATTACAAAGTCTGGATAATCCTTCATAATAGCTTTAAATAATTCACCATTATGATTTCCGCTTCCTATTATAAGACCTTCTTTATATTCTTCAAAAAGAAATTCCGGTATGCCAGGAGATCTATTGAAATAGTTTAAGCTTGACTCAGAAACCAATTTATAAAGATTTTTTAAACCAGTAGGATTTTTTGCATATATTACCCCATTAAAAGATTCGTTTTTATAAATTGACCATTCTGTATTTAGATTATTTATATCTTCATTAAAACTTATATTTTGTTCCTTTAGTTTTTTTATGATTTCTAGAAAAATCTCTGCTGTAGCTTGTGCATCATCACAAGCTCTATGATGATTTTCAAGAGAAATATTTAAATGTTTTGCTATAACATTTAATTTATGTTTCTTCAATTCAGGAAAGACAGACCTAGATAATGCAACTGTATCAATATAGGCATTTTCAAATTGAATATTTTGCAATCTACAATTTTCTCGTATGAAACCAACATCAAAATCTGCATTATGGGCAACTAGTGTTGAGTTTCCAACAAAATCCATAAATTCAGGAAGAACTTTATCGATATTAGGTTCATGAGCTACCATACTATTAGTTATTCCTGTTAATTCAATAATTTTTTCAGGAATTGTAATATTAGGATTTATTAATTGATTATATTTTTCTACTATTTTATTCTTTTTAACTTTTACAGCACCTATTTCAATAATTTTATCATTTATCCTTGAAAATCCTGTAGTTTCAATGTCAAAAACTACAAATTCCTCATTATTGAATTTATTATGGAAGTCCGTAAGAATTCTAAGTTTATTTTTAAGGAATTTTGCATCAATACCATATAGGGGTTTAATGCAGTTCTCTTTAGCACATTGATCAACTTCAGGGTAAGATTGAACAACACCCTTATCTGTTATACCAACAGCAGTATGCCCCCAACTATTTAAAAGCTTCATAAGCTCTTTAACTTTTACAAATCCATCTAATGCACTCATTTGTGTAAAAAGGTGTAATTCAACTCTTTTTTCACTAGAATCGTCTGTTTTTTTATTCATCTTAAAAGGTTCAATACTATTAACATTAATTACATTTGATTTAGCAAAGTTATCATAGGTATATTTACCTTCAACTTTTAAACTTGCTCCAACTGTTATTAAATCTTCGAATTCACTATATTTTTTTGTTGTAAAAAAAGTTTTGCAGGTTACTGTTGAAGTATAGTCGCTTATGTCGTAAGAAAGTATTACATAGTCATTTTTTTTAGTAACTACTTTATTTAAATCTATAACCTCTCCAGCTACACAAATATAATCCCAATTATCACCTAAATCCTTTATTGGTGTTATAGGACTAGTGATTTTTCTACCATATCTATTTTTCTTATCTATTTTTTTATCGTTATTTGTATCATTTGAATTACAGTTTTGTTCACTATTAATTTTTGAAATAAATTCTTTACTAACCTTCTTTTCTTTAGATTTAACTAAAGATAAATGCTGTTGAGAAATATCTTCATTTTTCAAAGTATTAATCAAAACATTAGTATACTTATCGTCGTATTTATTAACGCTTTCTAATAGTAAATTTTCAACCTTATTTTCAGATAATAATTTTTTATATTTTTCTTCACAATAAATATTTATTGATTCACCAATTAAATATATATCGGATTTATTTACATTAATATTTGTATTATTAACTTTAGCTTCTTCAAATTCAACTTTAATAGTAGAAAGATTTGGTAAAATTTTCTTTAAAATATTTTTTATTTCATTTTTATCATCAATATTTTCAACTTCTGAAAATAAAAAACTAATTTCGTCTTTTTTCTGATTATAATTAATCTTTAAAATAACAGGCTCGCAATTTAAACAATTGTTGATTTTTAATTTGTCTAGTAAAGTATTAAATTTTGATTCCATATTTACCTTCTATTACATTTTTTCTATTTCTACAATTAATTCTTCTAATAATTTTTTTTCTTCAACTTTCTTAATAATTTTCCCTTTTTTAAATATTAATCCTTGACCATTGCCTCCAGCTATACCAATGTCAGCTTCTTTTGCTTCTCCAGGACCATTTACAACACAGCCCATAATAGCAACAGTTAAATTTTTATTAATATTATTTAGGTAGTTTTCAGCTTCTTTTACAATACTTATTAAATCAATCTTTGTTCTTGCACAAGTTGGGCAGGAAATTATATTAATACCTTCTGTTCTAAGTTTTAAAGCTTTTAAAATTTCTTTTCCTACACGAACTTCTTCTTCTGGTGCACTTGTTAAGGAAACCCTAATAGTATCACCAATACCTTGACTTAATAAACTTCCAATACCAACAGCTGATTTTATTGTTCCAACATAAGAAGGTCCAGCTTCAGTAATTCCTAGATGCAGTGGATAATCCGTTAATTCTGAAATCTTTTTATATGATTCAATACTCATATTTACATCACTGGACTTCAAGGACAGTTTCATATTATAAAAACCTAAGGATTCTATAAAGTTTACCTCATCTAAAGCACTATAAACAATAGAATCAGAATTAACACCTTTATACTTATCTAAGTATTTTTGATGTAGCGAGCCTGAATTTACTCCAATTCGTATAGGAACATTATATTCTTCACAACAATGGGTAACTTCTCTAACCCTGTCCTTGTTTCCAATATTGCCTGGATTAATTCTTAAACAATCAGCTCCATTTTCAACTGCTGCGATTGCTAATTTATAATCGAATTGAATATCGGCAATAAAAGGAATATTGGTTTTACTTTTAATAATAGAAATTGCTTTTGCATCTTCTAAGTCATTAATTGCTGATCTGGAAATATCACAGCCATTTTTTTCTAATAATAAAATTTGCTTTACTGTTGAGTCTATATCTTTAGTTATTGTGTTAGTCATAGATTGAACAGTAATAGGTGATGAACCTCCAACAGGGACATCACCTACAAAAATTTGTTTTGTTAATTTTCTTTTCATTTTTACCTCTTAAAATAAAGCAACTACATCTTTGAAAGTTACTACAACAATAAGTGCTAAAAGTAATACTAATCCAACAAAATTTAGCATTCCTTCTTTTTCTGCTGGTAACTTTTTACCGGTTAATATTTCAATAATTATTAATACCGCACGACCACCATCTAATGCAGGAAAGGGCATAATATTAAAAACTCCTAAATTAATAGAAAGCATTGCTACTAGATTAAAAAAGGTCATTGCACCTTTTCTGGCAGAATCACCAATTAAAACAACAGTACCTACAGGACCAGCTAAATTATCGAGAGATAGTCTTCCTGTTATTAATTTATAAAGTGCATCTATTATTGCTGTTGAATAAAATTTAAAATCTTTAGCAGCACCTGTAAATCCTTGTAATATAGAAATGTTATCTGTACTGAAAGTCCTTCCTATTTGAATACCAATCAGATACTTCCCACTTTCATCTTTAGAAGGAGTTACTTTAATTTCTTTTTCCTTATTTTCAGACCTTATTAATAAATATATTTCTTCTCCATTTGATTCTGAAATATATTTTGTAATATCATCTGAATTCTTTACTTTTTTTTCATTGATTTCTAAAATAATATCATTTGCCTTAAGCCCAGCTTTCTCTGCAGGACTATTCTCAACTATAAAACTTATATTTGGTTGAGCAAACATGTTTACAAAAAATAAAATTACAAAACCGAGAATAAAGTTCATTATAACACCAGCTACAATTACAGCTAGTCTTTTACTTGCTTTTGCATTATTAAAGGCTTTTGGATCTTTTGAATCTTCATCTTCTCCTTCAATTGCAACATAGCCCCCTAATGGTAAAGCCCTTAAAGAATATTTAATATTATTTTTTTTCTTTTGAAGTAACTTCGGACCCATTCCTACAGAAAATTCATTTACTTTAATTCCTGATTTTACGGCAACAAAAAAATGTCCTAATTCATGCCAAAAAACCACTACTAAAAATACTGCTATTGCTATTACTATTGTTATCATTAAACCTCCAGATATTCATTATAAAAACGAATATATTAAATATATATATGGAGCAGTAAATAATACACTATCAAAACGATCTAATACTCCTCCATGTCCTAAAAATATTGTGCCATAATCTTTAGTATCTGATAATCTTTTAAATTTAGATGCACACAAGTCACCTATTTGAGATATTACTGAACCAATAGAAGCAATTATAATCAATTGCATCTTATTATCTAGTTTAAAAACTATGGCAAATATGTAAGTTAAAATAGCAGCTCCTATAACTCCACCAATTGCACCTTCTATAGATTTTTTTGGACTTAATTTTTCAATTAATTTATGTTTCCCGAAAACAGAGCCAACTAAATATGCAAAAGTATCTGTTCCCCATGAAGTAATATATACTAACCATATTAGCACAGAACCAGACAGTAGTATAAGTCTACTAAAGGATAATGTAATATAGGTTACTACAAAAATTTGTAGAAAGGCTGTCTTATGATCAAATAAATCAAAAAAAGTCATCATTATCATTACAAATAATGTATAAACTAATATTATACTACTTTCTATATTTGTATATCCAAAATATACAGTTAACAGCAGTAGTAAAGAAAAAATAAACGCTAACAAATAGTTAGGTTTATATTCTAATTTTTTCATAATATTAAAGAACTCATAAATGCCCACTAAAGATAAAAAAGCAGATAAAAATAATAAGTAGGTTTTTCCTAGTATAGTAAAACCAATTAAGACCGCTACTAACACAATTCCTGTTAAAGCTCTAATAATTAAATTTTTCATTATACTCCTCCAAACCTTCTATTACGATTTTGATAATCTATAATAGATTTAAATAATTCTTCTTCTTTAAAATCAGGCCATAGACAATCAGTAAAATATAATTCAGCATAGGCTGTTTGATATAATAGAAAATTACTAAGTCGTTTTTCTCCACCTGAACGTATAAGCAAATCAACATCTGGTTGATTTTTTGTATATAAATAATTTTTAAAAATATCTTCATTAAGATTATCTAAATTAATTTTTTCTAATTCTAAATCTTTAATAATATTTTTTGTAGCATTAATAATATCGTCCCTGCCACCATAATTTAAAGCAATATTTAAAACCATTCCCGTATTAGAACTTGTTTCGTTACAAGCCTTAATAATAGCATTTTTAGCTTTAGCAGGTATTTTTGATATATCTCCAAGAGTAATAACTCTAACATTATTTTTTTTCAATCTATCTAATTGTATTTCTACATAATATACTAATAAATCCATAAGAGAATTTACTTCTAACACCGGTCTTTTCCAGTTCTCAGTAGAAAAAGCATAAACACTTAAATATTTAATGCCAATATCACTAGCAACTTCTACTATTTCAACTACTCTTTTCATACCTTCTTGATGCCCTTTAAATCTTGGAAGAAATCTTTTCTTGGCCCATCTTCCATTACCATCTAAAATAATTGCAACATGTTTAGGTATATTATTTAAATCTATTTGGTTAAGTAAATTCTCTTGCATATTTTCTCCTAGATTTCCATTAATTCATCTTCTTTGGATTTTGTAATTGTATCAATTTCTGCAGTATACTTATTGATTATATCTTGGATTTCTTGTTCACCAGTTCTTAAATCATCTTCAGATATTTCTGAATTTTTTTCTAATTTTTTTATTGTTTCCATTGCTTCTCTTCTACTATTTCTTAAAGCAACTTTAGCGTTTTCTGCATATTGTCTAACTAATTTCGCTAAATCTCTCCTTCTTTCTTCAGTTAATGCTGGAAAAGGAAGTCTAATAATTTTTCCGTCATTTGAAGGAGTTATTCCTAAGTTTGATTGTAATATACTTTTTTCTATTGCTGACAGAGTTGAAACATCCCATGGCTGGATTGTTAAAAGTCTTGCTTCAGCAACTGTAATAGTAGAAACTTGATTTAATGGAGTTTGTGTTCCATAGTAATCTATTGATAAATTATCTAATAAAGCAGGATTAGCTCTTCCAGCTCTAATTGTTTTTAAATCCTCTTTATAAGCATTTATTGTTTTTTGCATTTTTGTTTCTAAGTTTTTTAATACATCGGTATACATATTAATCTCCTTTCACTTTAGTTCCAATATCATTTCCACAAGCTACTTTTACTAAATTATTTGGATCATCAATTCCAAAAACCACTACTGGTATTTTATTATCCATACATAAAGAAGTTGCTGTTGAGTCCATTATACCCAAGCCTTGGTTAAGTATATCTATATATGTTAATTCTTTAAATTTAACTGCATCATCATATTTATTAGGATCTTTATTATAAATTCCATCAGTGCCTGTTTTACCTAGTAAAATTACATCTGCATTTATTTCAGCAGCTCTCAATGCCGCTGTTGTATCTGTTGAAAAATAAGGTAGGCCAGCACCTGCTCCAAAGATGACTACTCTATTTTTTTCAATATGTCTAATAGCTCTTCTCCTAATATATGGTTCGGCTACTGCCTTCATTTCAATTGCAGTTTGAACTCTTGTATCAACTCCTAAATTTTCTAGTGATGCTTGTAATCTTAGGGCATTAATTACTGTACCTAACATTCCCATACTATCAGATGTTGATCTGTCTATTTTTTCAGATGAGCGTCCTCTCCAAAAATTTCCCCCACCAACTACAATTGCTATTTCTAAACCTAATTCATGTACTTCCTTTATAGATTTACATATATTATCTATAACATCATCATCTAGTCCATGACCTTTGCCACCTGATAGGGCTTCTCCACTTAATTTTATTATTGCTCTTTTATAGGCTAAATCCAAATTTTTCCTCCCGTACTAATCTTTTATAAATACGAATAGTTAACTTATTCTAAATTAAAATTAAATCTTTATCTTTAATATCATATCATTTACAACTTACTTTTTCAACAGAAATAAGTTTAGGAAATAACTGATTTATGCAGTTTTAAACAAATAATATAAATTTAAGATAGAAGATTATTTAACTTTTTATTGTGATTTATTATGTTATGTATAATTCATTTTATTAAATATTTTCTATAAACCGTATTATAAAAAAGTAGACATAATTTTATGTCTACTTTCTATGTTTTATTTAATTAAAATTATTTACCCATTTGTTTAGCAACTTCTTCAGCAAAGTCTTCTTCTTTTTTCTCTAAACCTTCTCCAACTTCATATCTTATAAATCTACGAATTTTAATATTTTCACCAATTTTTGAAATAAGATTATTTAATAAAGTTTGAACATTTATACTAGGGTCTTTAATATAAGCTTGGTCTAGTAGACAAATTTCTTCATAGAATTTACCCATTCTTCCCTCTACTTTTTTCTCTGCAATCATTTTAGATTTTTCAGGATCCATTCCCTTAGCAGCATTTTCGTTCATAGCTTGATGAATTAAGAATTCTCTTTCCTTTGCTACTTCTGCTTCTGGTACATCTTCTCTTGAAACATATTTTGGAGATGAAGCAGCTACTTGCATAGCAATATCTTTAACAAATTGTTTAAATTCATCGTTTTTAGCAACAAAATCAGTTTCAGAGTTAACTTCAACTAATGCAGCTATTCTACCTCCATGTATATAAGCTTCTACTAAACCTTCAGAAGCTAATCTACCAGCTTTTTTAGAAGCACCAGCAAGTCCTTTTTCTCTTAAAAGTTCCATTGCTTTTTCCATATCTTCATTAGCTTCTTGTAAAGCTTTTTTTGCATCCATCATACCAGCACCAGTTTTATCACGTAATTCTTTAACCATTGCAGCTGTTATAGCCATTAATATTCCCCCTTAAAATTTATAATAAATCAGAACAAAAGGTAAGAGATAAATTCCTCTTACCATTTTAATTATGAGTTAATTTCTTCTGAAGCTTCTTTAATTTCTTCTTCAGTAACTTCTTCTACCTCAGCAGTTTCTTGAGTTTCTTCTTTAACTTCAACATCATCATGTTGAGCACCTTGATTAGCTTCAATTACTGCATTTGCTACAACTCCTGTAATTAATTTTACAGCTCTTATAGCATCATCATTACCAGGAATTGGAATATCTACATCATCAGGATCTGTATTTGTATCTACTACTCCAACTACAGGTATGCCTAAAATATGTGCTTCATGTACTGCTATTTTTTCTTTCTTAGGATCAATAACAAATAGAACATCTGGTAAGCCATTCATATCCTTTATTCCACCTAAGAATTTTTCTAATCTATCTTTTTCATGTCTTAATTGAATTACTTCTTTTTTTGGTAAAACAGCAAATGTGCCATTTTCTTCCATTTCTTCTAATTCACGAAGACGTCTAATTCTACTCTTTATAGTTTTATAATTTGTAAGCATTCCACCTAACCATCTTTGACTAACGAATGGTTGACCTGATCTTTTTGCTTCTGTTTCTATAGCTTCTTGAGCTTGTTTTTTTGTACCTACAAATAATACTTTACCACCATCTGCTACTATATCTCTTATATAGTTATAAGCTTCTTCAATTTGTTTTACAGTTTTTTGTAAATCTATAATATAGATTCCATTTCTTTCTGTAAAAATAAATTTTTCCATTTTTGGATTCCATCTTCTAGTTTGATGTCCAAAATGTACACCTGCTTCTAACAGGCTTTTCATTGATACTACTGCCATTAATTAAATCCCTCCATTGTTTTTTTACCTCCATTTACTTCAACTTAATTAAGTACTATTAAGCAACTCTTAATTAATCCGTAAATGTGCGTATTCCTCAAGTATAATACCATAAAAGTATTATTTTTACAAATTTATTTTATATAGTCACATTTTTCATTAGAACATTTAATTTCATCAACTTTTCTATTTTTCTTATGAACTAAGATTGATTGACATTTAGGACATTTTTCGTTAATCGGTTTATCCCATACAGCAAAATCACAATTTGGATAATTACTACAACCATAAAAAAGCTTACCTTTTTTAGAGACTTTTTCTATTATTTCCCCACCACATTTAGGACATTTGACTCCAGTTCCCTTAATTATAGCTTTGGTATATTTACAGTTAGGAAAGCCTGAACAACCAATAAATTCCCCATTACGTCCATGTTTTATTACTAATTGTGAACCACACTCAGGGCAAAACTCATCAATTTTTTTATCTTCAACTTTATAGGTATTAGTATCTGATTTTGCCTTTTCTAAGTTTTCTTCTAAACTATCATAGAATTTAGAAACGGTCTTTTTCCAATCTAAATCATATTCTTCAATCTTGTCTAACTCATCTTCCATTTCAGCAGTAAATTTCTTATTTATAATATCACTAAAATATTTTAATAAAAAGGAATTAACATTTTCACCTAATTCTGTAGTAAAAAATTTCTTCTTGTCCAATTTAACATAATTTCTTTTTAAAAGACTGCTTATTATAGAAGCGTAAGTACTTGGTCTTCCAATACCATCTTCTTCTAAAGTTTTTACTAGAGAAGCTTCAGTAAATCTTGCTTTAGGTTTTGTAAAATGTTGAGTTTTATCAATTTTACTTGTATTGATCTTCTCGTTTTTTTCAACAATTGGTAATAGAATATTCTTATCTTCTATAGAGTAAATAATAGTAAAACCTTTAAATAATTCAATATTACCATTTGCTTTAAAAATAAAGTTATTATTTAATAAAGTTAAATTTGTTGATTCATATTCAGATTGAGTCATTTGACTTGCAACTACTCTATTCCAAATAAGTCTGTACAATTTATACTGATCATTATTCAAATAATCCCTTAATGATTCAGGTGTTCTTATAATAGAACTTGGTCTTACAGCTTCATGTGCATCTTGAGAGCCTTTTTTATTTTTTCCATAACTATTACCTTTAGAAGCATATTCATTACCATATTTATTTTTTATATAGGCTAAAGCTTCCTTAATAATTTCATTTGAAATTCTAGTGGAATCGGTTCTCATATAGGAAATTAAACCAACATTTCCTTCATTTCCAATATTAATACCCTCATATAATTGTTGTGCAACAGACATGGTTTTAGATGCAGAGAAACCTAATTTTCTATTTGCATCCTGTTGTAAAGTACTTGTAGTATATGGAGGATATGGATTTCTTTTTTTCTTAGTCTTTTTTATATTTGTAACTACAAAATTATCAATATCTAGTAAATCAATAATCCTGTCTGTTTCATCAATATTTTCTAATTCTTTTTTTACTTCTTTTCCTTCAACTAACTCACCGTAAAAAGATGATTCAAATTCAATTTTATCTTTTATATGAGTGGCTTCTATTGACCAATACTCTTTAGGAACAAATTTCCTTATTTCCTCTTCTCTTTCACATAGTAGACGTAAGGCCACTGATTGTACTCTACCGGCACTTAATCCACTTTTTACTTTTTTCCAAAGTATTGGGGATATTTCATATCCAACAAGTCTATCTAAAACTCTTCTAGTTTGTTGAGCATTTACTAGATTCATATCTATTTTTCTTGGATTTTTAATAGCTTCTTTTACAGTAGCTTTTGTAATCTCATTAAATTCAACACGATTTTTTTCATCAGGATCTAATTCTAGCAAATTACTAAGATGCCAAGAAATAGCCTCCCCTTCTCTATCAGGGTCTGTAGCAAGATATATTTTTTCAGATTTCTTTGCTTGTTTTTTTAATTCTTTTATTATGTCACCTTTTCCCCTAACGTTAATGTATTGGGGTTCAAAGTTATTTTCTATATCGATTCCCATTTTGCTTTTAGGAAGATCTCTTAAGTGTCCAACAGAAGCTACTACCTTATAATTGCTTCCTAGCATTTTTCCAATAGTTTTAGCTTTAGTTGGAGACTCTACTATTACTAAATTTTTTGCCAACTGTATTTTCCTTTCATAAATTAAGTTGTGGAAAATTTTCCACCTTTTAATTCAATAATATAACCATTAAGCTCAAGTATTGTCAAGACTACATTAATATTATCTATTTTAATTCCAGTTATAATAGATAGCTCATTAGCGTTCTTAGGCTCCCTTAACAACTCCTTGTAAACAAGTTTTTCTTCATTACTTGTAAACTGAATATCTTTTTCATTTTTTGTAATACTCTTATATTCAATCTCTTCAAGTATATCATCAATTGATATTAATATTTTAGCCCCATCTTTTATAAGTAAATTAGTGCCCTTACTGTAAAGGCTATTTATATTACCTGGAAGTGCGAAAACTTCTTTTCCTTGTTCAGCAGCATAATTTGCAGTAATTAAAGTTCCGGATTTTTCCTTTGCTTCAATAACAACTACTCCCTGTCCAATTCCGGAAATTATCCTATTCCTATATGGAAAATTATATCCTAAAGGTTGTGTGCCTAATGGATATTCAGTAACTATTGCACCATTTTTTACAATTTCATTGTAAATTTTATAATTGTTTTTAGGATATATAATATCTATGCCATTTCCTAAAACAGCTATTGTTCTATTATTATTTTTTAACGCAGCTTCATGAGCGATTTTATCTATCCCATATGCAAGACCTGAAATAATTGGAATATTATAGTATGAAAGTTCGTTTGCAATCTTAGTACATGCCCAAGAACCATAACTTGTACATTTTCTGGCACCTACAATAGAAATACCTAATGAATCTTCTTTCATTAAAGTTCCTTTATAATATAAAATTAACGGATAATCATCAATATACTTTAAATTTTTTGGATAGTTATCCTCTCCGTAAAAAGCAATATTAATTTTTAATTCCTTAAGTCTTTCAAAATAACCATTAATATTAAAGTTAATATTACTGACTATTTTATTAACTGTTCTTTTATCAATATTGTCTACTTCATATAATTTTTTATAATTTTCTTTAAAATCTTTGTAGGAATCAAACAACTCTAAAACTTTTAAAATATTCTTATTTGAAATTCCTATTGCATTTAAAAATAAGACTATATTTTTATTCATAATATCAATTAATTAATTTCCTTTAATTCCTTCATTAGTTTAAATCTATCTACTCTATCTATGTTTATTATTTCTATATCGGTTCTATAGTCTAAATTAACATTTTTATTCTCAAGTATTTCTTTAATTTTAGGTTTACAACGTCTTCCTTGACACATTCCCATACCTGCTCTTACTCTCCGCTTAATTGCATCGATTGTATTAATTGGTATTGGTCTATTGAAACATTCCATAATTTCTTCTTCTGTTTTTTCTTCACAAATACATACTAAATCATTTTTATTAATATTATCTTTATTATAGTTACCATAGCCTTTTCTATATGGATTAAAAGATTTGTTTTTTTCTAAAGGTAAGCCCTTGTTTTTTAAAATTTCAACTATATATTCTGCAATTGCAGGAGATGATGTTAATCCTGGAGATTGAATCCCTGCTACATTAATAAAGTTTTTTATGGAGCTTTCCTCTATAATAAAATCATCATTATTTGAAATTGCTCTAAGGCCAGAGAATGTCCTTATTATTTTATTAATATTAATTTTATCAGTAACTAGTAAGGATTTTTTATAAATTTCTTTTAATCTATCTGAATCTGTATTAAGATTAGCGGTGTTTTCATCTAAAGCATCAGGACCTATTATTAAATTTCCATATACTGTTTTTGAAACCAAAATCCCTTTACCTAATTTTGTAGGCATTTGAAAAAGCACCTTATTGATTTTTTCTCCTTCACTTTTATCAAAAACAAAGTATTGTCCTGATCTAAATTTTAAATTAAAAGAAAAGTCCCCTAGCATATTAGCAATTTTTTCTGCTCCTAAACCAGCAGAATTTATAAGGATTCTACTTCTATATTCTGCATCATTTGTTACAACATTAAAATAATCATTTTTCTTTTCAATATTAATAACTTCTTCATTTAAAAATAACTGTATACCATTATCTATTGCATTTTCCATTAATGCTATAGTAAATTCAAAAGGAGAGCAAATACCGGCTCCTTCACAAAATAAAGCGTATTGGAAATTTTCATTAATATTGCTTTCCATTTTTTGAATTTCTTTTCTATTAACTATTTTTAAATCATTTAAACCATTTTTAATTCCATTTTCTTCTAGTTTTTTTAAACTGTCCAAATCTTCTTCTGAATCAGATAATACTAAAGATCCTGTTTTATAATATCCAAAATCCAATTCTTTATTTAATTGTACAAATTTCTTTCTTCCCTTATAACAAATTCTTCCTTTTAATTTTGTATGATCTTCAGCATAACCACCATGTACAATAGCAGAATTTGCTTTACTTGATCCCATACAAACGTCAGGTTCTTTTTCAATAACGCCTATATCTAACTTATATTTTGAAAGCTCCCTAGCTATATTAGCACCTACTACCCCAGCTCCAATTATTAAAATATCAAACATAATAACCTCCTTTTACTATTATATGATAACAAAAAAGCTCTATATGGTGAAATAAAAGTATGAAAATTTAAAAAATTAAAAAATAATAACCATTAAAAAAAGCCTTAATAGCAAATTGGTGTTCTTCTCTAAATTTAGAGTCCACCTATTAGCCATATAAGACTTTTGAAATTATAAATTAAAATAATTTTTTTACTGCAGATTTAAATACATTATTTGGTTCTGCAGAAATTATTATATCTTTTCCTGTTATGGGATGTTTGAATTCTAATTTATATGCATGTAATAATTGACTTTTAAAATTTACTTTTTCATTTTTTTGTCCATAGATTTTATCCCCAACAATACAATGATTTATATATTTAAGATGAACTCTAATTTGGTGAGTCCTACCAGTGTCTATATTAATTTTAAGTAAGCTGTAATTTTCATTATATAATATTGGATAAATTCTAGTAATTGCTTCTTTTCCTATATCCTTTCTAACTGACATTTTTTTCCTATCTTTTATATGTCTACCTATAGGTAAGTCTACAACTATTTGGTCTTGGATT
>DUUN01000363.1 GCA_012841535.1 Gallicola sp.
ATATTTTTTGTCAAATTTTCAAAGAGCGCCTCTTTCAACTTATTTTTCAAAGAAAACTACACGGAAAGTTATCGCCGTTATACTATTTTGTAAAAGTAGCCTGAAGTTTTTCAGCAAACCCTAATTATTAATGTTTTTTTTAATGAAAATCAAAACAATTACTAGTCATGATGTCTACAATTTTGGAGCATCATTACAATCATATGCTTTAAAGAGATATTTAAGTGATTTAGGCCATGATGTTGAAATAATTAACTATAAACCTTCTTACTTAAACTATAATCTGTGGTTTATTGGGCCAAGATGGGATAAAAATATATTTTTAAAATTAATCTTTTATGCATATGTTGTACCTAAAAGAATTTTGCAATACAGAAGTAGAAGAAAATTCAACAAATTTACAAAAGAATTTCTTAACCCTAGTTTAAGGATATATAGTTCTATTGTAGATCTGAAGAAAGATGTACCACAAGCTGAAATATATTTTGCAGGCAGTGATCAGATATGGAATACTTATACCCTAAACGGGAATGACCCCTCATTTTACCTAGAGTTTGCGCCAGATAATTCTATTAAAGCATCGTATGCAGCGAGTTTTTCTACTTCAAATATAAATCCTAATTCTGCTTACCAAGTTCAAGAATGGTTGTCGAAATTAGATTATATTTCAGTACGTGAATCTTCAGGTGTTGAAATTCTAAAAAAAATAGGTTTTAACAATTCATATGTAGTCGTTGACCCCGTTTTTTTATTAAATAAAAATACATGGACAAAAATAGCAGAAACTCCTACAATAAAAGATAAATATTTACTAGTATATGATCAAGAGAACAATAAATATATAAAAAAAACAGCGTTAGCACTTGCTAAAAAATACAAACTCAAAATTGTCGCCATAGAAAATTTATATCCAATGTTATACGCCAATAAAAGAATTAAAAATGCTGGCCCAAGAGATTTCTTAGGATTGATCGAAAATTGTGAAATATGCTTAACTAATTCTTTTCACTGTATAGCGTTCAGTTTAATATTTAATAAGGACTTTTTATTATTTCCTCGCACTCATCAAAAAGTAAATTCTAGAATGTTTGATCTTCTATCATCAATTAATCTAAGTAATCGAATTGTTAAAAATAAAACTTTATCTTGTATTCCACCTACTATTAATTATTCAGATGTAATTAATAAAATCAATGCAAATATTATATTCTCTAAAGATTATATTCATAAAGTAATCACAAGTAAAGAAGTAAATGAATAAAAGTATAATTCTCCAAATAAACACAGTCGTTAACTCAGGCTCTACAGGCCGTATTGCAGAAGAGATTGGGCAAATGGCAATTAAAGCAGGTTGGGAAAGTTATATTGCATATGGAAGGAATGAAAGACCAAGTTCTTCCAATTTGATCAAAATAGGTACTGATAAAGATGTTAAGTTGCACGGGTTGCAGACAAGATTGTTTGATAGACATGGTTTAGGTTCAAAAAATGCTACATTTGATTTTATACAGAAAGTTGAGAAAATAAAGCCAGACATTGTTCATTTACATAACATACATGGATATTATATTAATATTGAAGTGCTATTTCATTACCTTAAAAACGCGAAAGTTCCTGTGGTGTGGACTTTTCACGATTGCTGGCCTCTTACTGGGCATTGTTCGCATTTTATGTTTGTAGAGTGTGATAAATGGAAAACTCAGTGTTATGATTGTCCTCAAAAGACAAGATATCCTGCCAGTTATTTTATTGATAGATCTAAAAAGAATTATATCCTAAAAAAAGAACTATTTAACTCATTGTCAAATTTTACATTGGTGCCTGTGTCGCAATGGTTGTCAGGTATTCTTAAAGAGTCGTTTTTGCAAAACTATCCTATTAAGGTTATAAATAATGGCGTAAATTCTGATGTTTTTAAACCATCTTTGAATTCTGACTTTCGTAATAAATATGGTTTAAAAGACAAGTTTATTTTACTAGGTGTTGCTAGTGTATGGGTAGAAAGAAAAGGGTTGAAAGATTTTATTGAGTTGAGTAAACTTTTGGATTCGGGTTATCAGATAGTTTTAGTTGGGCTGACAAAGAAACAAATAGAACAACTCCCTGAAAATATATTAGGTATTGAAAGAACTGAAAATGTTGAAGAATTGGCAGATATTTATTCAACAAGTGATGTTTTTATTAATCCCACATACGAAGATAATTTCCCTACAACCAATTTAGAGTCTTTAGCATGTGGAACCCCAGTTATTACATATAATACTGGTGGAAGCATAGAGTCTATTGATGAATGTACAGGTATTGTAATTGAACAAGGAGATATTCAAGGTTTGGTTAATGCAATTAAAGTAATTGAAAGTAATGGAAAATATTATTATTTAGATTCTTGTAAAAGTAGAGTTATGCGTTTATATAAAAAAGAAGATCGATTTAAAGAATACATAAATCTGTATGAAAATTTGCTTAAATAGTTGTATGACTTGAATGTGTTTAATATTATATATACTTTTCAAAAAATTGATTCATATACTTTTAATTATAAAATTAAGATAGGAATAATACAATGAGTTTATATTTAAGCTCTAGGGAATGTAAATTTTTAAGATTTAGTTAAAATATGAAAGTTTCTATTGTTACCATTTGCTACAATAATGAATTAGATATAAGACATACTATCGAGTCTGTAATAAATCAAACATATCACAATATAGAATATATAATTGTTGATGGTAATTCTAAAGACTCTACACTTAATATAGTAAATGAATATTCAGGACATATATCAAAAATTATATCAGAACCTGATAATGGGCTTTATGATGCAATTAATAAAGGAATAAAAATTGCTACAGGTGATATAGTAGGGTTGATTCATGCTGGTGATCAATTGTTTGATTACGAAGTTGTAAGCAAGATAGCAACTCATTTTGCTAATAATGATATTGATATATCTTATGGTAATAGTGTAATAGTTAATGGAAGAGGTAAGGTAAAAAGAGTGAATAAAAGTCCAGAATTCAAGAAATCATTAATAAATAGAGGCTGGATGCCTTCACATCAAAGTATTTATGTAAGACGTGAATTGTTCGATAAATTCGGATATTATAGAGTTGATATTGGATATGCATCAGATTATGAGTGGTTTTTACGTTATTTCTTGTCTAATGATGCTAAGATTGAATTATTAGATGAATTTATATTAAGATTTACTTTGGGAGGTATAAGTTCTTCGAATTATTCAAAGATGTTAAAAAAAGACTATAAAAATCAAATAAATAATTGTTGGATATTAAACGATTTAACGCCTCCAATTGGATTAATTTACTTAAAGTGGTTACAAAAGCCGAAACAGTACATACGTGCTTTATTTTATAAATAAAAACATAATATATAGAGTTTAAATTAAATCGCAATGCAAAATAATATAAAACCATGGTATAATGGAAAAATCAGGGAAATGTTTTTAGAAATTGTATTCTCTGTTTTTTCTTTTTCTTTCATTAAAGCAATTTCCTCATCCTTTGCATATTATATTCATGAGAATGTATTATGGAGAAAAAAAATTAATCACTTAGGAACTTATAGAATTCATGCTCGTGCATCTATTAGAAATGCTCAAAATATTTATTTGGGAAATGATGTGAGAATTACTATGGATTGTTGTATATGGGCAGAGAAAAATTCAAAAATTGTATTTGGAGATAACGTATTAGTAGGACCAGGTGTTAAAATATTCTCTGGCAACCATGGAACTGAATTAAAAGGAATTGCTATGACATATCAAGAAAGAGTTGAAAAAGACATTGTAATAGGTAATGATGTTTGGATTGGAGCCAATAGTGTAATTCTATCTGGTGTTACAATCGAAGATGGTGCTATTATAGCAGCTGGTTGTTGCGTTACAAAAGACGTTCCGCGCAACGCTATTGTTGGAGGAGTGCCAGGTAAAGTAATTAAGTATAGAGAATGAATATACTTACTTTTGATATTGAAGATTGGTATAATGTTGACTTTATAACTCAGGATTTTAACTGGGATAAGTATGAAGTTAGGATTTATGAAGGTGTTGATAGAATACTTGAACGCTTAGAGAAAGATAATATTAATG
>DUUN01000872.1 GCA_012841535.1 Gallicola sp.
GAAGTGGCAATAGGTTAAAAGTGATAGAAACAACAAATATAGAAAATAATTTAAAAAGTAAATTATGTAATGAATTGATAGAAAAAGGATTAGTTAAAGAAAATGATGTTATTAAACATAGTTATACAAGCAATAAATTAAACGATGATAGATTAGTGCCAAATCACAATATTAGTCCAACATTAGATACTAGATGTGATTGTTTAGGAGTATGTGTAGGAACATATCAATATGCTAAAAGTGATAATTTTATGCAAGGTAAAGATAGATTACAACTTGGTAAAGAAGTAAGTGATACATTACAAACAACTCCAAAAGAAGGTATAGTATATTCTAATTTGAGAATAAGAAAACTAACACCAAAAGAATGTTTTAGATTAATGGGAGTTAAAGATGAGGACTACGAAAAACTAACTTGCAGCAACGCACAAAAATATAAGCAAGCAGGTAATAGCATTGTTGTAAATGTGTTGATGGCAATTTTTAAGGAGTTGATTAAATGATAGGAGAATATAAATTAAATGAAATATATAACGAAGATTGTTATGAAGCAATAAAGAGGATACCTGATAAGAGTGTGGATTGTGTATATGTAGATGTTCCTTATCTTTATAAAACTGGTGGTGCTGGTACAAGTGATATTGCTAAAAGAGCAACAAAAAATAAAATGGAATTAATGGGGGTGGGTAATTTATATGAAAAAAATTTAAAACCAAGCGAGAATTTAAGAATTGCCCAAAATAAAAAGAAAGCAAAACAAGATTTGTTAAATGCAAATCTTTCTGATGGTTTCGATTATAAAACATTTATAAAAGAAACATTTAGAATTATGAAAAAACCCAATATGTTTATATGGTGTAGTCCGATGCAAATATTAGATTTAATGAACGAAATAAATAAATATACTGTTTCAACAATAAATATACTAACTTGGAATAAAACAAATCCTATTCCTACCACAAACAATAATTGGTTAAGTGATATTGAATATTGTTTATATGTAAGAGATAATATCAAATTAAATGATGGATATGAGTTGAAAAGCAAATGGTATATAAGCCCAATAAACAAACCAGATAAAGATTTATATAATCATCCTACTATAAAACCACTGGAACTTGTTAAAAGGCATTTATTACATACAACACAAGAAAACGATATTGTAGCAGATTTCTTTTTAGGTAGTGGAACAACTTGTGTAGCTGCTAAGGAGATTGGTAGAAAATATATAGGCTTTGAAATAGATAAAAAATATTATGAAATAGCAAAAGATAGATTAAATGGTATTTCAGCAGATGGGCAAATGAGTATTTTTACCGATTTTGAACAAATGAAAATGGGGTTCGATTAAATGAAACAAAATTTAGAATTTACACATAATTGGTTGACAGAAGAAATAATCAAAACACATTTTAAAGAAAAAGAAACAGGTGTAAAAGAACAGATAACCTTAAGTAAAATAGACTTGCTAAGGTTTGTACAGAAATTAGTAGAAACAATAGAAAGAGGTGGGAACTAATGGAAAACACTGTAAAAGATAACACACATACATTTACGAGAGTATATCAAGATAGAGAAATAACTGTTACAAGAAGAAAAAAACCTATAAATTATGATGTTAAAAAACAGATAAGAATATCATCTGAAATGATGGAACAAATAAAAGAAAGACTAGAAGAAGAAAAAGATGTAAAAGATTTCAGCAGTTTAGTTAGAGGTTTATTAGAAGAATATTTAGAAATGTAATAAGTAAAAGATAAGTAAAAGAACCATAGTAAAAGACTATGGTTTTATTTTTGATGTAAAATATTGTTGTAAAAGATAAGTAAAAGATAAGTAA
>DUUN01000674.1 GCA_012841535.1 Gallicola sp.
GAATAAATATACTCAAAATCTAATTGATACTTATGGGGAAGTAGTTCTTTTGCTTGGAGTAAGGAAAGCAGAAAGCAGTTTAAGAAGTAGGGCTATCAGTGATCGTGAAATTGAGGGCAAAATCTTAGTGCCACATAGTGATTTCAAAAATGCCTATGTTTATAACCCTTTGACTGAAATTAAAAATGAACGTGTATGGGAATATTTATTAAAAGAAGATAGAAAAAGTCAATGGGGGATGGATGTAAAATATCTCTTTAGTATGTATCAGGGAGAAGACTTGAGTGAAGAACAAAGCTTTGTTGGGCAAGTGGATAAATCCAAGATTCCATCAACTGGAAATTCAAGATTTGGTTGTTGGTGTTGTACAATAGTTAAGGAAGATAAATCTTTACAAAAATTTATTGACAACGGATCCACTGAGTTAATTCCGCTAAGAGATTTTAGAAATTGGCTTGTAAGTATAAGGCAAAATCCAGAATATAGGGATACCAAAAGAAGAAATGGTCAAATATACAAAAAGAAAAATGGTGAATATGGTTTTGGTCCATTTACCTTGAATGCTCGATATGAAATATTAAAGAAATTGCTTAAATTACAAAAGGATACTAAATTTAATTTAATAACAATCGATGAATTAAAAACAATAGACACTTTATGGGACTTGGAGGGAGATCTTTCAAGAAGAAGGCTGGTTGATTTATATTATGAAGTTTTTGGCATTCGTTTATTATGGGATAAATATAAAACGAAACTTTATGATGATGAAATCATAGATATGATTAAAGCTACAGCACAAAATATAGATGTGCCTTTTGAATTAATTTCTAAATTATTGGTGGCAGTTGACAAAAATAAATATAGTTCTCGTAGTATAAAATTAAGAAAAGAGTTTGATAAAATTATCAATCAAGAATGGATTCATTATGACAAAATTCAGGAGGAGATTCTAGATGAAGATTAACAAAGTTTCTCTATTTAATATTGGTGCATATGCTGAATTAAATGTATTTGAGATAAATAATAATGATAATAATATTATTTTGATTGGTGGTAAAAATGGAGCAGGAAAATCTACTTTTTTTAAAGCAATTAAAACATGTTTATATGGCTGTAAGATTTGGGGCTTCGAAGCAAATTGCAGACAATATTTTGATATCATAAATAAATTAATTAATAACGATGCAAAATTAAAAAATGAAGCTACGGGATATATAGAAATTGATATTTTATTTGAAGATGGAAAAAATGATGATGTTTATACTATAAAAAGAGAATGGATCAAAAAGAAAAAGTCAATATCTGAAAATCATATTGTTTTTAAAAATGGTGTTATTTTGCTAAATGCAGAGAAAAATGATTTTGATAATTATCTGTTGTCAATAATTCCGCCAGAAATGTTTAAGTTTTATTTTTTTGATGGTGAAGAGCTTTCTGATTTCTTTTTAGGTTCAAAGGGTGCACAAAATTTTCGTGATGCTTTTTTAAAATTATATGGTTTAGATACAATTACCATTATGTTGGAAAATTTCAGAAGAAATGTTAATGGGGGAAAAGATAAATCAATATATGAGGAATATAATAATTCGAAAGCAGAATATTTAGAACAAAAAAAAGAGAAATCTCAATTACTAAAGAAAATTGATAAACTTGAAGAAGATATAGATAATCTCAATTCTAAACAAAAATCAATTATTGATGATTTTAAAAGATTTGGAGGCATTAGTTTAGATACTTGGAATTCACTAAACAAAAAATTGGATTATGAAGATTTAGTAAGAACGGAAAATGCTAAGAAAATTAAAGAGATAGCAAATAATTTTATACCGTTTTTAATATTACACAACGAGTTAATTGAATTAGAAAACAAGATAGAACAATACATAATTCACAATAAAATGCAGATATTTAAAGAGATTGTTAAAGAAGATAAATTCATAAATTATCTTAAACAAAATAAAATTAGTGAAATAGAAATAATACAAAACTATGTTAAGAATAGCACAAATGCTGGCAATATTTTTGATTTTTCTTCTTCTGAGTATAAGAAAATAAATTATCAATTAAATGAAAAATTGAGATTTGACAAGCAAGAATTGTTTAATTTATTGGATGATACTGAAAGATCTTTGAATGAAACAAAGAAAATTAGAAATATTCTTAATAATAGTTCTATAGATGGTATTCAAACTATTACCAATGAAATAAATAAATTAGAAATTGTAAAATTAGGCAAAGAAAAAAAGGTTTTGGAATTAAAAAATAAAGTTGATAAAGTTAATTTAATTTTAGAAGATAAAAACAAACATTATCTTAAAAACAAAGATAATATAAAAACAGCGTTAAAAAAAGAATCTGTATCAGATATTTCTGAAACGGCATTAATAGCTTTTGAATTACTAGAAGAAAAATTAATCAAAAGACAAAGTGAAATATTGGCTAAGGAATTTATCGCAATATTTAACAAAATCATTAATAAAAAAAATTTTATAGATGGTATTGCTGTTGACTATAATATTAATGTGATTCCATATAAAATAATTTACTTGAATAAAGAAAAATTGCAAAATTATATATCTGATGAATATAAC
>DUUN01000770.1 GCA_012841535.1 Gallicola sp.
ATTTAGTGAAACATGATTCAGTGAAACACGATTCACTAAATAGATTACGTATATTTAGATACTGAAACAACTATTAAATTGTTTGAGTTTATTGATAAGATGAGAAGAATTAAATGATTTACAAGATAAAACAGAAGAAGTTATTAATACTATAAAAATATATTTAGAAAGGAAAAATATTATGAAAAAAGAAATAAAAAAAGCAGTATCAAAAAGTAAGAAATTAGAATTATGGGAACAAATTTATCTAATGGTAGAAGAACTTAAAGAAAAAACAGATTTAAGGTATTTAGAATGTGAGTTAAAAAGAGCGGAAAAAGAACTTAAAAAATTTAAAGAAAAAATTGCGGAGTTAAAAAAGAAATTAGGAGATTTATATAACTCAATTAGCGAAGAAACAAAAGTTTCAAGTTTCAAAAGTAATGATATGACTTATTTGTTTAAAAACATAAAAATAGACGATTTAGATTTAAGTAGTATGGACACAACGTATGCTACTAATATGAATAAAATAGATTCAAGGTATTTAGAAAGGAAAAAAAATCTTATGAAAAAAGAAATAAAAAAACTTAAAGAAAAAATTGCGGAATTAGAAAACGAAATTAAGCCACTTTGGTTTGTTCCTGAAAAAGGTGAAATCTTTTTTTATGTAGATACATATGGAAATGTTACATGGAAAATTGCGGGTTTTGATAGCAACAAAATATTAGAACACAATCAAGTATTTAAAACGGAAGAAGAGGCTTTGAACTATTCAGAGTATAAAAAAGCAGAAGTTTCGATTAAAAAACGTATTGCTGAGTTAAATAAAGGTTGGAGACCTGATTGGGAAAAGGATATTCAACAAAAATACTATATTTTTTATGATAATCTTAGAGAAATATTAGACTACGATTATTGTTACACAGGCCAATTCCTACCAAACGCATTCTATTTAAAAGACCAGAAAACAGCAAGACAGATAATCTATGAGTTAGAAGAAGAATTAAAGCTCTATCTAAGATATTAAGCTAATCATGCTATTAAAAGTGATAAAAAAATTAAACAAAGAGATATTAGATAATATTGTTAAAGATATCAAAAGCCGCATTAAAAGCTTTAAAATAAGACTAAAAAAGGAGAATCAGTTATGAATAATAACATTTATATATTGTTTAGAAGAGACTATACAGGAAGCCAATGGAATGAAGATTATAAAGATACTTATATAGATACTTTTGATTCCTATGAAAAACTAAGAAAAGCCTGTAAAAATAAACAACACATAAAAAATCCAGATTTAAGATATGAAGGTTTCTGGTATAAAATAAAGGAGATAAAAGAATGAATAATAAAAAACGTATGACAAAACAAGAATTTTTAAAAAAGCATAGTTTCACAGAATTAGATTACAGAAACTTAAAGAGGTATGAAAAACTAAGACAAAGTGGTCAGATAAATATGAATGACTACTTAATGCAGATGATAACTTATAATTTAAATGGTGGAGAGAGACTAGCTACGTGGATTGTGAAAGAAGGGAACTACGCGGAGTTTTTAAGCACATTAGAAAAGGAACATAGAAGAGAAGTATACAGAGATTATATGTTAAGTAATAATGGTGG
>DUUN01000693.1 GCA_012841535.1 Gallicola sp.
AATAATAAAAAAATATATACTATTGTCAGATCTCATGGCATGAAAATTAAAGATATTAATTTCTATAGAGCGGAATCATATTTCACTGCTTTAGTAGTTGTTAAAGGTGAAAAATTAAATGAATTTTTAAGAAAGTTAGAAAATGCTGCCCATGATGACTTTGTCGTCTCAGATGATTTAAAAGAAGAAGAAAGAGAAAGAAATAATAAAATTCTCAATGCTTTTTATAAATTAATCGAAAATCATATTGAACAACGTACTAAGATAGAGGTAGAAGATGAACAATCTTTAACTGGACTAAATGAAATGATAAGTTTTTCAGGTTTGGTTGAAAAAAAGGAAAACATTAAACCAAAAAAGAAAATACCTAGTAAACAGAAAAACCTTATAAAAGTTAGGGGTACTCCTGAACCTGGTAAAAATAAAAGAGACCGTTTAAATAAAGAGCGGAAAAGAAGGAATGTCACAGAAAAACCTAGTGCCATATCAACAAGAAAAGAAAAAGGTAACACAATTTCTTTAGATGATTTTACTGTTGCACCAACTTTTATTTACAATCAAAAACAAAATAAATACACAATGAAATGTCAACCTAAAGTTAACATTAAGAATTGCGAAATTATTATAAATGCTATTAACTCAGATGGCAAGAAAATAAAGATTGATTACATTATAGATAAAGTTTGGGATGAAGAAAAGGATTATGTTAATGATGGTAGTATTGTAAAAAACATCAATTTTAAGAAAGATAAATTGAAGAATATTTATATAAGTTTTAAAGAAAAATCTAAGTTTCAATTAATAACGGAAATTATAGGTGAGTCTGATGGCTAAAAATATTTTTTTCCCTTACCCTGTTTTAAAATATGACGATACATCGGGATATAATGATAATTCAATTTTAGAAATAGCATACGATGATTATGAAATACTCAGTAATAATATTCAAATAAATGTAGATCTTACTCTTGTTTCTAATACTATTAAAACATGGTTTATAAATGAATCTGCTGAGTTATTTATAAAAATGTGTAATGACATTTATCAAGTAACAGAAAAAATTGTGCTTAAAGATTATTGTTATAAAGAAAATGGTTATTATGATAATGTTTATATAAAAATGCCTCTTGAATATTTTACCGAAAATGACGAGTTGAAAATAGTAGCTTATATAGTTGCAAAGAAGAATTTTCAATTTATATATAATGATGAGTTTGATTCAATCTTTAATGTAGAAAATTTCCTTTATGAAATAAATAAAAATGATATTCTCGCAATTTCTAATGAGATAAGCTTGACTTATAACGCTACTATTGATTTGATAAAAATCTGTAAAAGTGATAAGCACGATGGGAAGGGTTATGAAATAATTTTAAATTCGCCTGACTATATTCAAATTATGGTGAGCCCCCAATTTAATAATGCTTATGCAAAAATATCCAATTATCAAAAGAAAGTAAGCAATTTAATTAGTGCAAATCTAGCTTTTTCAGCAATTTCATACGCATTAACCCAAATTTGTCTCTCAGAGAATAAAGAAGATTATAAAGAGAAAATATGGTATAAAAAACTTTACAATAGCATTCCAAAGAATAATATTTGCGATGATTTGGATGATTTCATTGAAGAAAAAGGGCCAGATAATTTTAACATTGCAGAAATATATGAATATACACATATTATAATAAGTAATTTTATAGAAAAATCTATATTAAGAATTGAGGAGGGGATAAAAAAATGAGAATAGAATTAAAAAAGATTAGTAAAGATTATATTAACGTATTAATTGGTGATATAGAAAAAAATATTGAACTATATAAGGAAGGAAACATCAGAAATATTGTTGATAATATTGATTTAGAAGAAAATTGCGTACTTCTTTCCGAAAAATCTATTTATGCTAATTTTGAATATTTTGACCCATTTTCAAATAAGATGAAATGGAAACAAGACTTTGAAATTGGAAAAAGTTTGCATAGAACATTTTTGTCATCTGATATACCAAAACATATGTTTTATGAAAAGGAATTTTGGGCATATATATTACATAAAGTTTATGCTAAATATATATCTGAAAGATATATAAAAAGATATGATGACGAAGAAGAACAACACACACAAGTTAAAGATAGAATCAATAGATACTTCTTTTATAATGTTAACCATTCGAGAAGAAGTAGGACTGGTTTACCATTCTTATGGAGTATTATTGACTTAACATATGAAAACAATAGTTATGAGTTAAGTGAAATAGCATTCAGATATATCGACTCAGTTAAGGCTATTTATGAAAGATTAAGTTTTTTTCCAAATAGTAATATCATTAGGGCGTTTATTAGAGGGATAAAAAATAATAACTTTAATCCATTATTTAAACATAAAAATTATCGAAGTCTTATACCAACTCATATTAGTAATTTTGCTGCTGTAAACATGTTAGATGCTTATGATTATGAACAATTAGTTGAAGTAATTACAGAAGAACAAAGGAAAATTATTAAAATTGCAGGTTAGTTTGTTTATTCTAAAATACTCATTGAAAAAGCAAAAAGAAGAACAATCATCAAAAAAATAAACTATAATGAATCATCTGTGAAGTTTAACTTTGTGGATGGTTTTTTATTTTTTTAGATTACAATTTCAAAAATATGGTATAATTATGTAAACTATGGGAGGTAATAGCTTGAAGAATATTAAAAATTCCATAAAAATAGCTTATTTATGTGTAAAGTTAGAGCCTAGACTTTTGATTTCTCCTGGAATAAGAATGTTTCTCCAAACGGTAGGAGCAGTTCTACCAGTATATTTCACAAGTCAAATTGTAAAACAATATGAATTAGGGGACCCTCTTTTAGATATTGTGAAGACAATCTCTTTGTTTACTGTTTTCTTTTTCTTGATCGATATTACTTATCGAATTGTTTATGCAGTAGATGATTGGGCTCGAATTTCTTTTGTTGATGGGATTGATTTTTAATTCCCCCAAAAATCAAAAAGTAAGAACAAACTACTTCAAGATAATGAATAATAATTAGTTATTATTAAGAAGACTATATAAAAAAATAACCTTTTTGGATTTAAAAGGTTATTTTTATTTTATTTTTCTTGAAGTGATTTTCTAACAGCTAACCCAATTGCTTTACCTAAAAGAGGAGGCACAGCATTTCCTATTTGAACTAATTGCCACTTTTTGCTGCCTTTAAATATAAAATCGTCCGGAAAAGACTGAAGTTCTGCCAATTCTCTTGGGGTTAAAACTCTTGGTAATCTTGGGTGAATATTCACTCCACCATGATTTTCTTTAATAGTACAGGACGGCTTATCCCATGGGGATTTTTTCCAAGAATCAGAATAATTTGGATAAAGACTCCCTCCTTCGGGAACATTTTTTAATCTTTCAATAGTATTTTTATTATGTTTAGTAAATATGTGATTAATTTTTGGAGTTTCTGGCATATCCATATATTTTAATATAGCATCTCCAATTGTTACAAAATTATTTTCATTATATAATGGTTTTGGAAAAAAAATCTTTTTATCTATTCGATTTCCAATAAAAATAACCCTTTTTCTAATTTGGGGAACCCCATAATATACGCTATTTAAAACACTAACATTAATTTTATAACCAATTTCTTCGTAGGCATTTATTATGCTTTTTTCAATTTTGCCATCATAAAAAGACCTTAAACCAGCTACGTTTTCCATAATGACAAAATCAGGTTTAAGATGATTAACTATTTCGAACATTTCTTTATATAAATAGTTTCTTGGATCGTCTAATGCTCTTTTACCAGCCATGCTAAAACCTTGACATGGAAAGCCCCCGGCAATTAAATCAATTTTTCTTCCTTTAACTTCTTCATACAAGCCTTCTTTGGTTGTTTGTTCAGTTATATCTCGAGATTCAATTCGTCCTGCGAAGCCTTTAATATCTTTAAAGTTATATTTAAATGTTTCAACGGCTTCTGGCATCATCTCTACATTTGCTATAGGGTTAAATCCAGCCATTACTAAACCACAACTTAGTCCTCCAGCCCCACTAAATAAATCAATAAAATTAAGATTGGTTCGTTCTTTAGGGTTATTCCACCCGTCACGATTCCAAAGATCTCTAATATCTATATATTCAACGGCATCATAATTATTATTAGTCATATAAGCACCCCTTATATTATAGTTTTATTATATATTTTAAATATCAAAAATGCAACTATTTTATAAATTATCTTATGAAT
>DUUN01000198.1 GCA_012841535.1 Gallicola sp.
AATTTTTGCCACAATTATTTTTCTTAACATCACCAACAATTTTAGTTACAACATCTAGTTGATGATATCTAGGAAATATCATCTTACCAGATTTAAAAGATTTCTTTTTATCATATTCTAAATGCATGTATTTATTTAAAATATCCAATAATACATTTTTAGTTAAAACACTTTCCCATAAATAAGCTGTTCCAAACCCCTGTTCATTATTTAGATTACCTGCCCCTCCAACCTTACCGGCACCATTACTTCCTTGATTAAAAGGTAAGAAAAATGTTTTAAAACCATCTAACTTAGTTGTCATTTTACATTCAAATAAATCAACTGCAAAATGTACTAAACTTCTTGTATTAAATCTAAAAATAGGCTCATTCGGATTTCTATCTTCTTTATACTGTCTAACAGCATTATTAATATCTTGACCAGTATATTGATTCTTTAACTCCATTGTCACTATAGGAAAACCATTAATAAATAACACAGTATCCAAACTATTATTTGTATTAACGGAGTAGTGCAATTGCCTAACACATTCACAAATATTTTTATCATATAATTCCACTAATTCAGGATTGATATTTGTTTCAGGTCTAAAATATATCAACTTAAAACTTATACCATTTAACCGAATATCATTTCTTAAAGTATGGAGTAACCCAAACTCCTCAATTTTCTTTTCGACTTGTTTTAAAAAGTATTGTTCAGAAGCAGAACCTTGTATATCACAAAATTTATTCCATTTTTTAATCTGAGTGTTTTTAATAAATTCAATTAACTTACTAGGTTTGTACCCCTTTAATGGGTCATAACCTACCCCTACACCTTTTTCATATCCACCTCTAGTAATTAAATACTCTTCAATTATATTTTCAAAATCAATCTCTTTTGTATTCATAATTACACCTCAATTTTACCTGTTACTGCTTCATATATTAATGATTTCTTATATTCTTCTAATTTTTCAATTATTTGTTTCCTATATTCAATTACTTTATCTATTTTATAACACTTGTCATCAAGATAATCTACTATTTCCTTTTGTTCTTCTATAGGTGGTACTTGTATTTTTAAATTTCTTAAAACATTCCTGTTTATATTAGGTTGTGTTCCACCTAATGCAAATGACATAATTTTTTCTTTTGTAGTACCAATACTATAAAATAAGAACTTCATATTCTCTTTGGTGTGCGTCATTACACAGCAAGCTTGATTAGTATAAGCATTGATATTAGATATAGAAAAGTTACCAACTGATGCCCCATACATAGCAATAACTATAAATGGGCTAAAGTAATAATTTAATGATTTACAATTTTGTATCGCAAATTCAGTGATTTTTTTTGTTGTATAATCAATAAAACTTCCATTTATATCCCCCGATTGTATCCAATTATATATTCCGTCATAATAATACTTATTATTATTAGAATTCGGAGTTGTCCCACTACCAAACTTATTAAAAACATACTTTAATCGTATCAATTTACCAGTTGCGATTGTTTTTTTTGTTAAAGATTTCTTATATTCTTCCAAAAGTTCGATTGATTTTTTATTATTTTCGATTTGCTCATCAATAATTTCACATTTTTCATCAAGAAAACTTGCTATTTTGGATTGAATAGTTATGTTGGGGAAGGGAACAAAATTTTTTTTAATATCTGAAGAAGTGATTCTTAATCGGATTTCCATAATCCCTTTGCCATATTTTTTCAGTTCCTGTTGGAATTCTTTAGTTTGAAAAATATAATTTAAATATTCTATATTTGCTTTCCCACTCAATGTCTTATAAACATAATAAACTGGACTTACTGCGCCAAAGTATTTTGATAAACCAACAGAACCAATAATAACATTCATACTATTTATAACTATAGTATTCTTATAAGCAATTTTGTAATCTTCTAAATTTTCTTTTGATTTATTACCTATATCTCCTTTTTCATCATATGGTATTACTCCAATATCCTTCATTAGTGATAGAACTTTATCAGTTTTAATTGGTTTGTTTTTTTCGTTAACCTCTTCTACTATCCAAGAGAGACGGGACATATCCCAATCTTCTGGAATTTTCCCAACCCATTCAATGCCACTATCTTTCATAACTCTACTCATTAGATTGCAACTCCTCTAATACCCCATCAAGTTGTTTATCTAATTCTAAGATTTCTTTCATTATTTCTTTTGTACTTCTTGGTTCTATATACTTATAAAAATATCTTGTAAATGATATTTCATAACCTATTTTAGTTTTTGAATCATCAATGTAAGCATTAGGGTTGAATGGTAATACTTCTCTATCCATATACTCTTTTATATTTTCAGTTAGCGGGATATTTTCGGTATCGGTTAATCTTTTATTTGGTATAGGTTCACCTTTTTTATTAGTTACTACATTTCCCTGTTCATCTAATTCCGGAGTCAATACAGTTACTTTTCTATAACCAAAAAATTCATTCGGATAAATTTTTGACACTTTATTTTCTATAAAATTACCATAAATATTAGTTATTTCATTAATTTGTTCATCTGTTATTTCATTTCTTTTGTTACCTAAGTTTTTTCTCATTTTAACAAAGTAATTACTTGCATCAATCAATTGAACTTTACCTTGTCTGTGTTCTGACTTTTTGTTTGAAAGCACCCATACATATGTTGCAATTCCGGTGTTGTAAAACAAATCATTTGGCAATTGAATAATACAATCTAATAAGTCATTTTCTATGACATATCTTCTTATTTCACTTTCACCAGAACCAGCATCGCCTTTAAATAGTGCGGATCCATTATGAATAATTGCAACTTTAGAACCTTCTTTATTCATTTTAGATACAGCATTTTGTAAGAATAATAATTGACTATCCGATATAGCAGGTGTCCCCGCTCCGAATCTACCTTCAAAGCCTTTTTTTGCTTCTCTTAATACTAAATCCTTTTCATTTTTCCATTCCCTACCAAAAGGTGGGTTCATCATAATATAATCAAATGTTTCTCCTGTGAATTGATCATCTGATAAAGTATTTCCATGTCTAATATTACTTGCTTCTTGATCTTTAATTAGCATGTCCGCCTTACAAATTGCGTATGTCTGAGCATTTAATTCTTGCCCATAACAAATCATTTTAGACGATGTATTTAATTTATTTGCATATTCCATTGAAGCGGATAATATTCCGCCTGTTCCACTTGCTCCGTCGTAGACGGTTTTTATTTTAGAAGAATCCGCCAAATCTTTCTCGTCACTAAAAACAATATTAACCATTAGTTCAATTACTTCCCTTGGGGTATAATGTTGTCCTGCTTCTTCATTATGCGATTCAGAAAATTTTCTAACTATTTCTTCAAATATATAACCCATTTCTATATTGGAAATTTCTTTTGGATGTAAATTAGCTTTAGTTGAATTAAATGTTTCTATAACAGTAAATAATATACCATTATTTGCCATTCTTGTAATGTGTCTATCAAAATCAAAATTTTCAATAATATCAACTACTTCACTAGAAAAACTATTAATATAATTTCTTAAATTAGCTTCTATATTATCAGGGTCATCTAATAACTTTTTAAAATCATATTTACTGGTGTTATAAAAATTTTTTTCTGATATTTGTTTTAAAATAAAATCCCTTTGTGCAAATGTTTTAGGATATTTTAAAGAAGCTTCTAAAACTTTTTCTTTTGTATCTGATAAAACACTATCAAATCTTTTTAGAACTGTTAACGGTAATATCACATCACCATATTCATGTGGTTTATAAACTCCTGTTAATTTGTCAGCCACACTCCAAATAAGATTAGCTTTTTCCCTTACAATGCTTGATAAATTTTTCATACAGTAATACCTACTTTCTAAAATTTTACTGTCATAATTAACCTGTATGTATATATTATATCACAAAAAGAAATTATTCGAATATTATTTAAATGGACGTTAAATAATATTCAAACTGCATGTTTCACCCCAAACATGTATTATCTGTTTAATATTTTGTTTAAATATTTTTATTTACAATCATTTGTTTAGTTTAAACGCTTGACACGAACAAATGTTTGTGATAAAATACATTTATCATCCAGCGGATAAATAGAAAGGAGATAAAATCATATGTCAAATGAATTACAAATTATTATAGAATTGATAACTGCAATAATAACCGGATGTGGAGTTTTGGCTTCTATAATAATAGCTGTCAATACTCAAAAAGAAAGCGCAAAAATTATTGAACATAATTCTAAAGCTCATATTATTTTTTATATTGATCACATAAGAACTTCCAACAAATTTTATCTTACACTTGAAAATGTTGGAAATTCTGTCGGAAAATTATTAGAAATAAAAATGTCGCCAGACCTTGATTATAATTCTATTGATGGATACAAAAATAACAATCTCAAACCTTTAACAGAAGCCCAAAATGTTTTATTGGCTCCAAAACAAAAAATAAGTTCTTGGTTTAGCTTCGCTAATTATAAAGATAAAGTTTTTGATATTACTATAAAATATATAACTTTAGATACAAATAAAGTCTTTAACGAAAGTTATAAAATAGATTTATCGTATATAGAAAACGTTGAATCTTTATCTCATTATGCTTTTGATTGCCCTGATGAAAAAACAGCTTTAATTTATATTGAAAATGCGTTATATGAATTGTCTGAAAGAATTCGTTAATTTTTTCAAACAATTTATAAAATATATATAATTTAAACCTTAACAAATACTTATGTGAGTCTGCAAATAAATCTGTGTAAATAGAAATCTTTTTATGATATAACATAATAGATGGAGAGAGTTTAATATAAAAGAAAATAAGGAAAAACCATTATTAAAAATATTACAACGAAATTACGAGAAAAAGATCACATCCCTGCAATCCTTAATTTTCTTGTGGTGTCCTGTACAGGGTTCGAACCTGTGAACCACTGATTAAAAGTGTTAGAACTCATTTATTACTAAATGAAATGAAGTGTTATAAAACATTTAAATCTTATATTTTTATGTATTATAATAAGTTATACCCTATTCTATAACTCAAGTCCATTCCCCTAAAACTCTTTACACTAACAAAATAAGTCATGTACTGATTTTACAAAAAATACTCCACATATTACTAATACAATTGTTCCTATTCCTGTATAAGTTAGAAAAATGTCTAGTATGTCCTTAGGAAACTTAACCAATATGCTAATAAAAGATAATATTGATGTAAGGTTTTCATTTAAATTCAATAATGCTATACTATCTAAAACAAAAGTGAATAAATATACCAAGAAATATCCTGTTGCTGCAATTTGTATTTTTTTCATAATGCCCCTAATAAAAATAATTAGCATATATTATATACCAACAATTAACTATTATCAATATATCTAATTTATATCAAAAAAAGTTCTTCTAGAGTAGTCAAACATATGTTACACTTTCTATAAAAATAAATCTCTCTGATTAATTAAATTGATAATTTCTTACCATTTCGTTTGGGGTATTAAAGTTTAATACCTTTTTTGCTATATTGTTATATCTACTATTATATCTCTTTATTTTCTGATGCATTTCTTCTTCTGAATTAAATTCCTGTTTATTATAAAATTGTTTATTATCTATTCTATGACTTCTTTCTACTTTTCCATTTTGCCAAGGAGAATAAGGTCTTGTTCTCTTATGTTCGATTCCTAATGCTTTTAGTGTTTTTTCAAATATGGTTAGTTCTTTGGTTTCTTCTTGATTATTTACAAATTCACTTCCATTATCAGTTTGGATTGTTTTTATTTTAAATCCAAATAACTTTTCTAATTGTTTTACAAACTTACTTGTATGATAACTACTTTTTTCATCTACTATCAATAATACTCGTTTTCTACTATATTCGTCTATTGCCTTTATTTGATAATACCTTTTGTCCATTGTATCAAACTTTAAACACTCATTTGGTACATATTTTATATCTACTTGGACTTTATCTCCTGGATAATTTCCACGGATTTCTTTATGTTTTTTATAATTTGT
>DUUN01000210.1 GCA_012841535.1 Gallicola sp.
AAGAGCTAATGTTCAAATAGATTTTCTTAACAAGCAAATTGAAATGAGAGTCAAAGAAGATGACCTTGAAACAATAGTAACCCAAAACGCTGAAAGTTGGAACTTATCCATCAATGGAAAAGTCAAAGGTACAAACTACAATCTTGATGGGGACAATATGACTATCACAAATGCAGGTATAGTTATACAAGATTCTGATGGAAATAAAGTTATGTGGGTTGCTGATTCTGGATATTTGTCTTGCAGTGGATTGGAGGTTGTAGGAGATGGCAAAAAGTTTGTTAATTTCCAATCAAATAACAACGACGCAGTATTTACCTACTTCAAGTCAAGTGGTTCACAAAGCCGTATTGGAAACTATGATAATAACAAAACTTTCTTTATTGAAACAGGCAATGAAGATGGAACAGAACCAACATTAGTATTTAGAGATATTTTTTCCACAACAGAAGAAAATAAGCCTGTACTTTTAGATATTTATGGAGACATAAAGGTAAATGGAGTTAGTTTTAATGCTCTTGTACAAGCAGTTAGAGATTTAGGAGGCGATATATAATGCAATGGGTAGATAGAAAGGTAGAACGACCTAATACTTTTGTAATACAGAATAATACAGATGGAACAGTAACTCTTATACCAAGTCCAGGAACTATACAACAAACAGGTACACCACTTAATGCAGAAAATTTGAACGGAGCAATAGATTACTCTAGGAGTAAAATTGTAACAAATATAAGTGCAGTAGAAGGAAATCTCCAACTTACAACAGATAGTTACCAAGTAGCAAATCTTAGTTCAAGCACCACCTTAGTATTGCCAAACGTAACAAAACCTTTGGATATTGTAATAGAGATTAAACCATCTACTGATATAACTCTTACTTATCCAAGTGGAGTTAAGTGGCAAGGAGATGAACCAAGTATCCTAAGCACAAATATCTATGAAATATATCTAGGCTTTGATGGTGCAGACTGGATTGGAGGTTGGGTTGTCTATGAACCTATTAGTTAGCAGAAAAAAACTTTTAGGAAATGCAGGAGGTTTTCTTTGGAGTTATGGAGGATATTTGATAGTCAGTGCTTTGTGTGACTTATGTGGAGTAGTTTTAGATGAAAGTAATGCAAGGAACTTTATTACTGATTGCATAGAAAGTTTACATGATACTTTAAAAGATGACCTTAGTGTAGATAGGGCTAATTACATTTTGTCTTTGAATAATGAAATTATAAGCAAGTTTATAGATTTTTACTTGAGCGTGGGTGCTGGAAAGCAATATCTTTACAACCAAGGTGATGAATGTACAAGTATTACTGGTGGGTGGGAAAGAAAAACAAATCAATATACAACAAGTTTTCCTGATGATTATTTCAAAAAAGAAGATTCATTCATGCAATTATATACAGAACGTGGAACACATAATGTTCAATTTGGAACCGTAAACAAAGTAAACATAAGTTATTATGGGAAAATTTTTTTTGAAATAGAAAAGATTCAATGTCCTAATGGAGCACTTCTTTATATTGAATTTGTTGACACTTATTCTTCTGATGTTTGGAGTAGTAATAACTACACAAAAAATAATAGTGTTTTTAATTATGATGATATATTTACAATTTCAATGGATATAGAAGACACTTTTGAATATAAGAATGGATATATAGGTATTTTTACAGATGGTTTTGTTGATAATTTGAAATTCAACATAAGGAAAATATGGCTAGGAAAGGAATATGATATAGGTGACTCATATGTAAGTAACCTTGAAGAATACAAAGCTAAATATGAAAATGAACCAAGTAAAATAATATTAGATTCTTCTATAGCGGACATAAAAACAAAATGGAAGAAAGAAGATACAGAAATTTATATTGCTGATGGAAATATAGAAAGCTTACCTAGTGGAGTAAGCTTAGCTTAATTGTGCAATTTTTAAAACAGGAACTGCAAAAATTTATAACATATGGCTAGAATAGAGGTAAAAATGAATAATATAAGAAGTCCAGCACCAAAAGGTGCTTTTTATTTTGCAAAAAAACATGAAAGAAGGTAGAGAAAAATGGGAAGATTAGATTATATGTTTAGTAGTTTTGGAGCAATACTAGGAACAATCTGCACATGGTTGTTTGGCTCCTGGGAAGCAGGGTTACAAATATTAATTACTTGTATGGTATTAGATTTTATTTTAGGACTTATGTGTGGTACTAAAAATAAAGAATTAAGTTCAGATATAGGTTTCAAAGGTCTTAAAAAGAAATTTACTATAATTATTATTCTTATATTAGCAGTAGCTTTGGATAGATTATTAGGTCAAGGCTGGATATTTAGAACTTTAGTAATATATTTTTATATTGCTATGGAAGGTATTTCTATGTTAGAAAATGCAACAATATTAGGTGTACCTTTCCCTGAAAAGTTAAAAGATATTTTAGTACAACTTAAAGAAGGAAATAAAAAAGATATAACAAAAGAGTAGGACAAGTTCTTACTCTTTTTATAAAAATATATAATGAAAGGAATGATAATTATGAAAGGTATAGATGTAAGCAATCACAACGGAAACATTAACTGGAGCAAAGTAAAAGCTGATGGAGTTGAAGTGGTGTATATAAAAGCGACAGAAGGCACTACCTATCAGGACCAATGGTTAAATAGCCACTATGCTGGAGCAAAAGGAGTAGGACTTTCAACAGGATTCTATCACTTCTTAGTGGGAACAAGTCAGCCTGAGAGTCAAGCACACAATTTTTATAATCAAATCAAGGATAAGAAAAATGATTTAATTCCTTGTTTGGATATAGAAGTAAGTGGATTTGATGTAGGGGACTATGCAATTAGATTTTTAAAAAAGTTTAAGGAATTAAGTGGAATGGGTATGGTAATTTATACTGGTGCTTATTTCAGCAGGGACAATCTACCAATGGAAATTAAGAAAAATTATCCCCTATGGCTTGCACACTATGGAGTTGAGCCATGGAAGAGTAACTTAGTTGCATTAGCAGGATTTACAATTCTTGCAGGACATCAATACACAGAGAAAGGTCACATAAACGGAATTAATACAAATGTGGATATGAATGTATTCAATGAAAGTATATTCTTAGACAAATCTAATATTTCTATCAACAATACTGATAGTTCTGATTGGTTAGCTGAATATTTAAAGTCCTGGAATTGGTCAGAATGGGTTGGAAAACTTCAAAGAACAGTAGGAGTTAATGTTGATAAGATAGTAGGACCAATAACCCTAAAAGCTTGTACTCTACTTAAGAAAGGATGCACAGGTGAGCTTGTTAAAAGATTACAGGAAATTCTTAAAGCATATGGGTTTAATTGTGGAAACATAGATGGCATATTGGGAGACAAAACTTATAATGCAGTTGTTGCATTTCAAAAGTCAAGAGGGTTAGCAATAGATGGTGTAGTTGGCTACAACACTTGGAAAGCCTTATTAGGCTTGTAATTTAGAAGGGTAGCAGATGGACTTAGGTCTATTTGTTGCCCTTTATTTTTTTCTTGAAACACGAACAAATGTTTGGTATAATAGAATAAAGAAATATTATACTATAAAAAATTAACAGAATATGAAAAAGTAACTGTGAAGGCGATAGGATAAGGTGTAAAGTAACATTTGTAAAATTCTATGTTTTAAGGGTTGTACATTTATACAAAAACGTTTTATAATGGAGAAAATAGGTAAGCACCAAAGAAAAAGAACCTATTGCCAGTAACAGTGACAAAGGTTCAATTAACTATAATAGTATATAATTTTCTACCTCTATTATAACACAATCTTTGGTGATTACAAAATAAAATAATGGAGGAATGAAAATATGGATGATGAAAAAAAGAAATATCCTGATATATTTCCAGACGGATATCCGCCAGAAGATAGTGAACCAATGGAATTAGAAGTATATAGAATGATAAAAGGAGATATAGTCACATCTGATGATTTTAAATCATTTATAGAGTTGGGAATAGATAAAGAAGACCCTAAAAATCCTTTTATACAATATGGATTGTCAGTAAATAGAAGTTATGAAGAAATGTATTATTATTGGCGTGGCTCTCCAGCTTTGAAAAAGAAGTTTAAAAATATAGCTAAAGGGAAAATATATAAAGAAAGTGGTGTGGTTAAGCCTACTCCTTCAAAGAAACAAAGCAATCACTTTACTTGGTGGTTATACAAAGGTGTTAATCCAGTAAAAGATTTTGAAATTGTTGGAGGTGAAGTTGATGATGAAAAATCATAATCCTTATATGAAAGTAGATTTACTAGGAAGAATTTACATAAAAGATGAAATTATTTTTTATGATAAGTTACTTACATTTTCTTGTATAAATGATTTTGGACAATTTTTTATTGCAAGTTGTATTGATGATATTAACGAAACAGAAGAATGGATTTTTTTGCCAATAACAGAGGGCCGAATGATACAAGGATTGAATGGAAATATTGAAGCATATAAATTATTCAAAGAGCCAGAAGGAGAATTTTTATGGAAAGTATTGTTTCCAAGCACAAATTATGAAACTGGAATAGCAATAAAAGTAGAACCAAATGAATTGAATGATGATGATTTACCTGACCATGGGATAATGTACAAAAGAATTATCGATATTGAAAAAACACATTGTGAAAAGGTAAAAAATAAATAACTAACTAATTGTTTGAAATTCAATATTAATTAGTTCTATTTTTAAAAATCAAATTTTTTATATATCCCATTTTCCACACTTGTGTGGAAAACCTAAATCATTCATAAGCCTAGGTTCAAGAGTAATATAATATTTGCCAAGCCTACATGATAAACCATATTGCCTTTTATAATCTTCTATACATTCTCTAAAGTATTCATCAGTTACTCCTAAATATTCAGCCATTTCATACTCATTTAAGCAATTATTTTCAAAAGCTTCAATTATACCTTCAAGAGTTACTATGTGCTTATAGCCCCATCTACGAGCTTTTAATTCTTGTTTTACATTACTAATGTTATTTTGGTCTAATATATTGCCATATGAGGTTTCATAGTGTCCTAGCTCTTCAGCTAAGACACAATATTTTTCTTTATATACTTATACATTCCCCATACAGAACCTAAAGGATTATAAAAAACAGTCACATCTAAACATTCAGCCAACTCTGCTGGAGAGGTGGTTTTATATTTTGCAATAAGTTTTTTTACAATGTTTCTTATGTATTCATTCAAAAGAACCACCTCTTATTTATTTTTTCTCATAAGTTTAATTTGCTCAATAGTTGCATTTATTGAAGCATTTAAGAAACTTATTTCTTGTTCTTCTAATTTCATTCCATTATAATAAATAGAATCTTTTTTCAAATAATCCATTATTTCTGCAAGGTCATTATTTATAGTTTTGACTTCTTGTTTATATTCTGTATTTTTAGAATATAAACAAGAAATAGTAGTGTCTAAAACTTCAGCTAATTTTTCAAGTGTTTCTTGTGATGGATTGGTTCTTTTTCCATTTTCTATATTTGATATGTAACTTGTAGGGATACCACTCAAGTTACTTACTTTGGTCATAGAAAACTTTTTGCTTAATCTTATTTTTCTAATATTTTCTCCTAACATTTTTTCACCTTCTAACTATCTATAAGTATTTATAAGTGTTCATAATTCTTTATAAAGAAATTATAATCTAGTAGATAAATAAAGGCAATAGTAAAGCGGAGAAAAAAAGAGATTTTAACTGTCAGATAAAGATAAATTCATTTCTTTCTATCTGCGTGA
>DUUN01000463.1 GCA_012841535.1 Gallicola sp.
ATCTTCAAATGAACGTGGTTTTCTATAATTTGAAATAAAACCAAATTGATCAACAAAATCATTCAATGTGGTTGTATATTTCTTGGCTCCATTACCAGATGTAGTGGTAATAGAATCTTCCATTGCTGCATTAATAAATGCATTTTTTACAGATGTTGTCTGTTTTTCCTTTACATCAAAAAGTTTTTCTTGTTTGCTGTTAAACATCTTATTCATATTTTAAAAGTTAATAATTAATTTCTTCTCTGCAAATATATGATTTTATTCTTTAATATCCAAATTATTCTTTAATTTTATTTTTTATAAACAATAAAACCCAATTCGTAAAATATCTGAATTCATTAAGAAATAGAATTCACAATTAAACCATTTGAGTGGTACACTAAATTCAAATTCTTTCTTTGTTATTTTTAGATAAAATAATAAAGAAAAATACATCATCAATATAACTAGAGTTATATCTAAAATTGTTAAAAATATTGTCATAATTTTATTTTTTTTATTTGTTAATTATTAAGCAAATATATAATTTTATTCTTTAATATTCAATTCCTTTTTTATTTTATTTAAAACATCTTCATCTGAATCATTATAATTATCTCTAAGTGAACTACCCACCCACGGCAGAGCCGATGGGTTGGGCTTCGGGGGTCGCAGACTCACCTAATGGTAACGCCTTATCCCGTTTTTGTTTTGTGTCCGACTGCATCCCACAACCAGACAATATGTTTATACCTTGCTTTAATATATTTTTTGCTGCATTTACATCTCTGTCGTGAACTTCACCACAAGATTCACAAGTCCATTCTCTTATTGAAAGTGTTAAATCTTGTTTTATCCATCCACAGTTTGAACAAGTCTTGCTACTTGGAAAGAATCTATCAATTTTAACAAATTGCCTATCATTCCAATTAGCCTTATATTCAAGCATTGTGTAAAATGCACCCAACGAAACATCACTCATCGCTTGTGCTAAACAATGATTTTTCATTATGTTCTTTACCGCTAAATCCTCAACTGATACTATGTCGTGGTTTTTGACAATTTCGGTTGATACTTTGTGCAAGTAATCTTTTCTAATGTTTGTGATTTGTTCGTGTACTAAAGCAAGTTTTCTTTTTTGCTTATTTCTTGACTGACTTCCTTTTTGTTTTTTAGAAAGTTGTCTTTGCTCGTATTTTAATTTCTTTAATTTAGTTTTAAGTGATTTGATATTTTCATAACTACTTCCATCTGAAAGTATAGCAAGTTCTTTTATACCAGTATCTATTCCGACAGACTTATTAGTTTTATCAAATGGTTTATGTTCCACTTCACAAGTAATAGACACGTAATATTTACCAGTTGTTGATTTAGATATAGTTGCAAACGATGGTTCACCTTCCATTTTTCTGTGAAGATTTAACTTAATACCTTCTTTGAATTTAGGAATCACAAGTCTATTATCTTCAATAATTACATTTTGCGGTACTTTAAAACTCTGTCTATCGTATTTTGATTTAAAACGTGGAAACTTATTCTGTTTATTGAAAAAGTTTTTGTAGGCAATATCTAAGTTTCTGATGGCAGCTTGTAACGATTGGCTATTCACTTCTTTTAACCACACAAACTCTTCATCTTTTTTCAATTCAGTTAGAGTCCTTGCATTATCGTAATAGTTAAGTGAAGTCTTCTCATTCAAATACTTTTCTTTACGTTCATTCAAGAAACGATTAAACACAAATCTACAATGCCCAAAGTGTTTACTCAACAAGGATTCTTGTTCCTTTGTCGGGTAAATTCTAAACTTATATGACTTGTGTACTTGCTTCATTCTATTATTAAATAGTCTAAACTTTTGTAAAAATACAATTATTTTTACAGAACCGCAAATATTTTGTAAAACATTCCGTGTTCGGGTAAAAATGTTTCACAAAATATTCGCTACTTATATCTAAAAAATCACAGTACATCTCAACAAATCGTTCTAAACATTACTTAAAATATCATTTAATATTAGTTACTAAGTATCGTAGAAATATCTTAGTAGGTCAATTAAATGAGGATTTAAAATCTATTTTCAGTTCCATAGCTGATGGTTCAGATTTTGAAATAGAAGTCTTTGAATCAGACGTTAATCACTTTCATTTCTTAATTCGTTATATTCCTCGTCTATCGGTTTCACAATTAGTACGTAGGTTAAAACAAGAATCCACTCGTCAACTATGGTTATTACATCATTCTACACTACGTCAATACTATTGGTATCGTAAAATACTTTGGAGCGATGGGTTCTTCGTTTGTTCAATTGGTGAAGCATCTCCTGAAACAATTCGTCAGTATATCCTTTCACAAGGTTAGTGGTCGCTTACATCCCATCCACGCTAAAGCGATGAATGGGTTTTACGCTCCGTTATATAAAAAATTTGATTCTTCTGGATCATCAACAGAATAAAATCCATTTATCCGTAAATTATATAATGCTTGGGTAAATCTAATCTCAGGATATTCTTCTAAATAATCTGAGATTAATTTTATAATTTCTTTATGTGTATCTTTCATGTTTTTTATATTTGTTAAAATATTCTACCAAAAGTATCTAGATTATCAATAAAATTATCTAACACTGATTTTTCAATAATATAACATCCATCTATAACCCTGTAATTATTAGATAGGTTTTCTAACGCATTAACTATATCTTCCTTATATTCTTTATTGGATTGTTCCATTGCTAATAAACAAACATTATCAACACCATAACAATTCTCCTTAATAGCTTGTTCTTTAATTTCCTCCAAAATCTCTTTATTATCTCTCATAATATTATATTTTCATTATTAAAGACAAATATAAAACAAAACCACTAATTAAACAAATTTTTTGAGTATTAATTTGTTTAATTAGTGGTTTTTTATTTAATGTGGGAATGGTAGGACTCGAACCTACACGCTCCGAAGAGACCAGATTTACAGTCTGGCGAACCAACCAATTGTTCAACATTCCCATTAAATTTAGTTACCCTGTAAGGATTTGAACCTTAACTATGACAGTCAAAGTGTCATGTGCTACCGTTACACTACAAGGTAATATAGTGATCCTAGATGGACTTGAACCATCAACTCCCATATTAAAAGTATGGTACTCTAACCATTTGAGTTATAGAATCTTACAGTACTCGGTACGGTAATCGAAACCGTATTATTAGATTGAAGATCTAA
>DUUN01000794.1 GCA_012841535.1 Gallicola sp.
AGAGGAAATAAGGCAATAACAAGAGGATTCTATCCTCTTTGGAAGCTATAACAGATCATAGGTTATAGCTTGCAAAGGTGATATAATCTATCACTAATAAAAATCAATGGAGGTATTAAAAAATGAAAATAAAAGTATATAACGACAACCAAAAAGTATTTGAGGGAAAGGCCCAAGATTTTTTACAAATTAATGGCCACGATCCAGATATAAAAAACATATTGGAAGAATTAGGAAACTATAACACTACATCAATAAAAAGCGAGTTTTTTAGCGGAACGTGGGAGTTTGTCAAAGTACAAAAAAGATATAGGGACAGAGAAAGCGGATGCGAATATACAGAATTCGAATTATATTCAGATTTTATGCTTTATGAACAAGAATCGATTCAAGAAGGGTTAACATTTGAAGAGTATTTAAAAGATTGTCTATCTAAAAACGGTTTTTTAGAGGAAATAAAGCAATAACAGCCAATAAAATATATCTTTTAAGGAGATGGGAAAGTGAAAAAAGAATATAATATATCTTTAAAAAATGCTTTAAAATTCTATAAAAAATATGGGATAAAGGAATATTATTTTAATGAAAATAGGTTTTTTATTGATACTAAACGAAATACTTATTCTATGCATAGACAGGGTAAGAGGGTAACAGTCATCCCGATATTGTTACCATGCAAATAAAATTTTATGGAGGTATCAAAGGGGTATATCCCCTTTGGAGGTTATAACAGGCATTAATTTATAGCTTGCAAAGGTGATATAGTCTATCACTCTAAAATAAATTTAATTGGAGGTATTAATAGTGTTACAAATAAAGTTATCCAAAAGCTTAAAAGAGGATGCTAACAATGGGGTTTTAAAGACTAACAAGCTAGTAAAATTCATATTAGAAAACATAGAAGGTACTAGCACAAATAAACCTATAAATAATACAGCTTTAAAGGATATATGCTTTAATGGTCAATATCCTTGTAGTGCAAAAATGGATTTACTAACAGGCGAATTAATAATAATATTTTAAATAACAGGAGGTAGCAAAAATGATTATTAAAACAGATTCAGCGGTAATCTCAAAAATTAAAGGCATGGTTGCTTTTATAAAAGACGGAAAAACATTTATAGGGAAAGAGTCTAACTATGATAACAAGGGTAATTATAACAACCATGACGGATCATTCAGACAAGTTTCTAGCAGGGAAAAATTATTCCATATTTTATCAAGTGATTATTCCCTTGAAGTTTTAACTCTACTAATAACAGATGGCAATTTTACAGTAGAAGATTTTAAGGATTATTCAATACTTATTGAAGAATTTAACATTCCATTATACAAATAGTGATTCATGTAAAACTAGTATTTGATTGTAATATAAACAATAAAATAGTTGTTGCAAGATGGGCATATTATGATATAATACCATTAAAGGGGTATCGAATCCCCTTATATGTCTACAATTGACGGCATAACAGCCGATACTATATAATTGTAGGTATATAAGAGGATTCGGGCGAATCCTACTAAAACAAAAATAAAGGGCATTTTAAAATAATTTGATGGAGGGGTAAAGAATGAAAAGCAAATTTGAATCAATGGTCAAAAATCTATCAGATAAGGACATCATGGAGCATTTAGAGCATTATTTTAAAGATGTATTACATGATTGGAGAAACTGGGGAAATAATATCTCAAAAATATTTGCTGAAGAAGCACACAGGAGAGGCTTGATAAAATGAATAAAAACCTAATAGCTGAAGGATTGGCCTTTGAAGAGTACCTTCAGAACTGCTTATCAAAAAACGGTTTTTTAAGGGAGGTTTAACAATGCAAAATAAAAACCTATACAAAGTATCAGATGAAAGTATAACCACAAGATACATTAGAGCCGAAAATCCAGAAGAAGCAAAGAAAATATTCGAGTCAGAAAATTCATGGCGCAAAGCAAAGTCTATTACATTAACAGATAAAAAAATTCAAGCAGTTTATTTTACCGATAATCCATACGATCCGGCGTATTTTATAGGATCAAAAACACAGGCAAGACGGGGAGGGATGCAATATATCAGACAATGGGGGTTAGATGCAACCATTGCCCGAATTGAAACAGTATAACAAAAACAATATCAATATCTATCAAGGGGTTTAATCCCCTTTTATGTCTACAATAATTTTACACATAACAGAAAACCATGTATAGTTATTGTAGACATAAAAGAGGGTTTAACCTTCTAAAAATAAAAATTATAGGGAGGCAATAAAAATGACTAAAAAAGAATTAGGACAAAAAATCAAGGAAAATCTAGGATGGGAGAACATGGAAGCCAATATCTGGAAAGATGGAGAGGATAATTACCACCTTGAAATCATGCCCGAAAACGCAACCATAATAAACAAGGAAAACTACCTAGGACGGATTCCGCTATCTTCCCATTATTGGACAGATGCCGAATTTGATATTGACGAACTAGAAGAATCTCTAATAGTATAACAGCCGAAACCGTCCATACAGGGCGGTCTATGGTAGGATGGCAACCTTCATATTGACAAGGCAAGCCAAAAAATAAATAAGTGGAGGTTTTAAAATGAAAAAATTATCATTTGAAGAATTCGCAGACAAGGCCATGGGTGGAGAAAGTCGCACAAGGCCAGGATTGGGGGTAAACTATATTTTACTAGAAGAGGACGGTGAAGAATTATTTTATGGAGAGTATCAAGAGGATGAAGAATTAGAAGAATTATATCAGGAATATGTAGCTTTATAACAGCCGACTTTCCAGGGTTATGGGATTCCCTTCAAAAATCCCTTATAACCAAAATCTATTTCAAATGGAGGTTTTAACATGATTTATGAAGCATATGTAAACTGGGCAGAGGACGTAACCAATAACATTATGACCAAAAAAGAGTTTTTACAATGGCAAAAAGAACAATTAATAAACAATGTAGAACATAACAAAGAATTATTACAAGCTTTATATGAAGGTAA
>DUUN01000559.1 GCA_012841535.1 Gallicola sp.
AATGGAATTATTGGATATCTCCGGCAACTGGACGCGGAGAAAATAATGATGCGATGAACATTTTAAAGGTTGAACGTCTTTTACTTTCTCTTCGAAAAGAAAAAGGGGGAAAATATACGAGTGATCCACACATGGAAATCAGTGAAGTTTATATTGATTTCTTGGACTGACAATTCTATTACAATTTAAAAAATCGAAACATGAAAAAGATAAATATTTTTTTGATTCTACTAATGATTAGTTTTGTTCTAATGACTGTTTGCTCAAAAGAAGAAAGATCAATATCTTCTACGGATAAAAACCTTATTATGAATAATGGATTCGAAGCAGATAAGGCCAAGCCGGTTAATTGGGATGTTGTGACTACTAATGTAAATACTGTTAGGATACAAGAAGGAGGATATTTTAGTTCAAATTGTCTTGAATTAAAATATCATTCTCCTTATGAAATAACTGTAAGTCAAATGCTTTTTGGAATTGATGAGGGTATCTATTCATTACACGCATGGGTAAAAAATAGTGGGGGACAGAAGGCGTGTTATTTATTTGCCAGGAATAACGATGGTGTAGAAAAAATTACAAGTTTGCCTGTAACAGAGAAATGGACTCAGGTGATTGTACGTGGGATTGATGTCGTTCATGGACAACTTACCATCGGAATTTATTCTAATGCAAATGCAAACAATTGGTGCAGATTGGATGAAATAAATATAGTTAAAGATGATCATCCTTATTCTTTATTAAAAGGTGGAGATATCTCTGAGCTGAATTATGTGGAATCAAAAGGAGGCAAGTTTTACGAAAATGGTCATGAAAAAGATTGTTTGGATATTCTTAAAAATAATGGTTTTAATATAGTTCGATTGCGACTATATAACGACCCGGGGAATCCGAATTACAGTCCTTCTAATAAGTTACCGACAGGATTTCAAAATCCAAGTGATATTCTAAATCTTGCAAAACGAGCTAAGAATGCCGGCATGAAGATTTTGTTAACTTTCCACTATAGTGATTATTGGACCAATGCTTCAATACAATATAAACCGCATGAGTGGGAAAATCTTACTTATGATGATTTAAAAAATGCGGTGTACAATTTCACTTATGATTTCATGATGAAAATGAAAGATCAAGGGACTATTCCACAGTTTGTGGCTTTAGGTAATGAAACCGATTGTGGTATCTTATTTCCAGATGGCAGTTATCAAAATTTTGCGAAATTGGCAGAATTATATAATCAAGGGTATAATGCTGTTAAAGCTGTATCTCCAGATAGTAAAGTGATAATTCATTTATCTGATGCTGGGAATCAAACTAAGTATGATTGGTATTTTGGAGAATTGAACAGGAGCGGCGCAAGATATGATATAATTGGCGCTTCCTATTATCCATTTTGGACAAAAAAGACAACTACGGAAATAAGAGAATGGGCAAATTATGTGAGTACTAAATTTAATAAGGATATTTTTATATTAGAAACAGGATACAATTGGAATCCAACTTTACCAAGTGGCTATTCCGGGCAATTATCAAATAATGGACCCTATGAGAATATTTATCCGTCTACCCCGCTAGGACAAAAAAATTTTCTGCTTGAACTGTTTAGTGAGATTAAAAAGGCTCAAAATGGGTGTATTGTTGGATGTTTATATTGGGATCCAATTATGATTGAGGTACCTGGGATTGGGTGGGAACTTGGTGCGCCGAATGTAGTTAGCAATTCAACCCTTTTTGATTTTTCAGGTAATTCACTTGAAGCTTTAGATGCTTTTGAATATAACAATTAAAAAATAACTTTTTGAGCTTTTATTTTATTGATTTTAAATATTTTAACTGCATAAATTCGCAATCAGTTTCAACTATTGATTCGCATTAATTAATAATTTGTTTAATTACGACTAAAATGAAAACAAAAATTTACTTCTTGGTATTTCTCTTTCTCCTATCTTTCTATTGTTTGTTATATGGACAATTGGCAGATAATCTACCTGAAAAAATCACACTTTACGAAATGAGATGGCGAGATAATTGTATTTATCCCGACAGGAAATCAGGCTATTATTATATGGTAGGTCCTGCGGGAAATTCTGTTGTGTGTTACCGAAG